>RFIO01000520.1 GCA_003695205.1 Deltaproteobacteria bacterium | reverse complement strand
CGGAGGTTGAAAAGTCGTGGCACGTAAGGTAGCACTGGAAAAGACCCGTAATATCGGGATTATGGCGCATATTGACGCCGGCAAGACGACGACGACGGAGCGTGTTCTCTATTACACCGGCGTCTCGCACAAGATCGGTGAGGTCCATGATGGCGCCGCCACCATGGACTGGATGGAGCAGGAGCAGGAGAGGGGGATTACCATCACATCCGCCGCCACCACCTGTTTCTGGCAGGATCATCGCATCAATATCATTGACACTCCGGGTCACGTCGATTTCACCATCGAGGTGGAGCGGTCGTTGAAGGTGCTCGACGGTTCTGTTGCCGTCTTCTGTTCGGTCGGCGGCGTGGAGCCCCAGTCCGAGACGGTCTGGCGCCAGGCTGACAAGTACGGCGTGCCACGCATCGCCTTTATCAACAAGATGGACCGCATCGGCGCCGACTTTCAGCGCGGCGTCGACATGATGCGGGACCGCCTTGGTGCCAACCCCGTTCCCATTCAGCTCCCCATCGGCAAGGAAGACAATTTCCGCGGCGTCATCGACCTCATTCAGATGCGCGCCATCGTCTGGGATGACGAATCTCTCGGGGCCAAGTACGAAGTTATCGACATCCCGGCCGATATGGTCGATGAGGCCGAGGCGGCCCGCGAGGCGATGCTTGAAGAGATCTGCTCCCATGACGAGGAGCTGATGGACAAGTATCTCGGCGGCGAAGAGCTCGGTGTCGAGGAGATCAAGGCTGGCATCCGCAAGGCAACCATTGCCCTGCACATCAATCCTGTCCTGTGTGGCAGTGCCTTCAAGAACAAGGGCGTGCAGACCCTGCTCGACGCTGTGGTCGATTACATGCCCTCGCCCCTGGATGTCCCCGCCATTCGCGGTACCCATCCGGATACCGGTGAGGAGCTGACCCGGCCGGCAGATGATAACGGGCCCTTTTCCGCCCTGGCCTTCAAGATCATGACCGACCCCTTTGTCGGTCAGCTCTCCTTCTTCCGCGTCTATTCGGGTGTGGCCGAGTCGGGTGCAACCGTTCTCAACACGACCAAGGGCAAGAAGGAGCGTTTCGGGCGTCTGCTCAAGATGCACGCCAACAAGCGTGAGGAGATCAAGGAAGTCTGGTCGGGCGATATCGCCGCCGCCGTCGGTCTGAAGTTCACCACCACCGGCGATACCCTGTGCGATGACAAGAACCCCTGCCTGCTCGAGGCCATGGAGTTCCCCGAGCCGGTCATTCATATCGCCGTTGAGCCCAAGACCAAGGCGGACCAGGAGAAGTTGGGTACCGCCCTGCAGAAGCTCCTCTCCGAGGACCCGTCCCTGCGCGTGCGCACCGACGAGGAGACTGGACAGACCATCCTCTCGGGGATGGGCGAGCTGCATCTCGAAATCATCATTGACCGCCTCAAGCGCGAATTCAAGGTAGAGGCCAACGTCGGTGCCCCGCAGGTCGCCTACCGTGAGACCATCACCAGGAAGGTCGAGGTTCAGGGCAAGTTCGTTCGCCAGTCAGGTGGCCGCGGCCAGTATGGCGACTGTCACCTGCGTCTCGAGCCCCTCGAGCCCGGCGGCGGATTTGAATTCGTCGACGAGATCAAGGGTGGTGTTATCCCGCGCGAGTATATCCCGGCTGTCGGCAAGGGGTGTGAAGAAGCCTGTGAAAATGGTCCCGTGGCCGGTTTCCCCGTGGTCGACGTCAAGGTGACCTGTTTTGACGGGTCCTATCACGAGGTTGACTCCTCCGAGATGGCCTTCAAGATTGCCGGCTCCATGGGCTTCAAGGAAGGGGTCCAGAAGGGTTCCCCCGTGCTGCTCGAGCCGATTATGGCGGTCGAGGTTGTCGTGCCCGAGGAATACATGGGTGATGTCATGGGTGACCTGAACAGCCGTCGCGGTCGGGTCATGGGGATGGACGCCCGAGGTGGCGCCCAGGTGATCAACGCCCATGTGCCGCTGGCCAACATGTTCGGATATGCAACGGAGCTGCGCAGCATGACCCAGGGCCGGGCAAACTACACCATGGTCTTCGACCACTACGAGCAGGTGCCCGCGTCGATCGCCGAAGAGATTGTTGCCAAGTCGAAATCCTGATTGTGCAGTAAGAGACAGGTTAGGGAGAACGCCCCATGTCCAAGGAAAAATTTGAAAGAACAAAACCCCATGTCAACATCGGCACCATCGGCCACGTTGACCATGGCAAGACCACT
>RFIO01000519.1 GCA_003695205.1 Deltaproteobacteria bacterium | reverse complement strand
GTGCGCTACGACCAGACCAGCCACACCCTGTCGGCCTACCTCGACTGGCGTCCGTGCGAACGCTGGGGCCTGAACCTCGGCGGCCACCTGACCCGGTCCCGGGCGCGCTTCAATCCGCAATTCGCCCGCGCCTATGCCGCCGGCATCTACAATGCCGATTCGGCCGGGATCGACGAGATCAGCCGGGTCTCGCTGCGGCAGCTGGGAGTCAGCGCCGCCGTCGACTGGCAGCTGAACGACAACCTCGGCTGCAGGTTCGAATACGGCTATGACGATTACGAGGACAGAACCGGTGACAGCTTCGACGGCCAGGTTCAGAACTTCCAGGTGAGCCTCTCCTATGTATGGTAAGGTGACGGCGATGAAGAGGATGATCGTGAAACTCTCCGGCCTGATGCTCCTCCTGCTGCTGGCGGCTCCCGGCACGGCGCGAGCTGGCTCAAGGCTGGTGGCGGCCATAGTTCCGGGAGACCTGCACCGCTACGCGGAAGCCCATTTCGCCTTTGAAAACATCCTGAGGGCGGGTGGCTTCTCGGCCGACAAGCTGGAGATCTTCACACAGACCCCAAATTTTGACGAAATGTCCCTGCGCAACAGTGTCCGGCGTGCCGTGGCCGCCGGTGCCGAACTGATCGTCACCTACGGCGCCCTGGCCACCCGGGCCGCGGTCGACGAGGCCGGCAAAACTCCGGTCCTGTTCGCAGACGTCTTTGCACCGGATGAACTCGGTTTCGTGCAGTCGATGCAGGCGCCGGGCGTCAACCGCTCCGGCGCCAGCTGCCAGGTTCCCTTCAGCCCGCTGCTGAACAAGATCCAGGAGATTCTCCCGGATGCCAGGGTGGCGGTCCTGTTCAACCCGAAGGAGCCCGACTCGGAACTCCAGTTCAAAAAACTCAAGGCCGAGGGGGAGTCGTTCAACCTGAAACTCTTCCCGGCACGGTTTGCCGACGCGGCCGACAAGATCGTCTCCGGTATCGGCGACAAGGCGGATTTTCTGCTGCTGACTCACGCGGCGGGCATCGAAGCCATCATGGAACAGCTTCTCGCAGCAGCCTCCGCGCGCAACCTTCCGGTTATCGCCTGCAGCCCGGCGGCGACCGGCAAAGGGGCCCTGCTGACCTACGCCGGCCGGGCGGCGGAACAGGGAAAACTGGCTGCGGTGCACGCACTGCAGACCCTGGCAGGGCAGAAACTTTTCCTGCTGCCGGTGCGCAAGCCGGTCGCGGCACCACTGGTGCTCGACCTCAAGGTCGCCACCCGGCTCGGCATGGCCATTGATGACAAACTCACGACCCACATCGACAGGGTTCTGAAATAGCTCCACCCCGGAGGGCCTATGCTCGCTCGCATGAAATTGAAATGGAAAATCCAGGTC
>RFIO01000518.1 GCA_003695205.1 Deltaproteobacteria bacterium | reverse complement strand
GAGGCGGGCTGCACGGTATTGTAGGCACGCGCCAGCCGGGTGATGGAGTCGAGCAGGATGACCACGTCGCGCTTGTGCTCAACCAGGCGCCGTGCCTTTTCGATGACCATCTCGGCCACCTGGACGTGCCGGGTCGCCGGCTCATCGAAGGTTGAGGAGATGACCTCACCCTTGACGCTGCGCTGCATGTCGGTGACCTCCTCGGGCCGCTCGTCGATCAGCAGGACGATCAGGTAGACTTCGGGATGATTGGCGGTGATCGAGTTGGCAATGTTCTGCAGCAGCATGGTCTTGCCGGTACGTGGCGGCGCAACGATCAGACCGCGCTGGCCCTTGCCGATGGGGGTGACCAGGTCGATGACCCGGGCCGACATGTTGTCGGAGCCGTTTTCGAGAATGATACGCTCCTCGGGGTAGAGGGGCGTCAGGTTGTCGAACAGGGTCTTGTCCTTGGCCACCTGCGGGTCCTCGAAGTTGACCTCCGAGACCTTGAGCAGGGCGAAATAGCGTTCACCCTCCTTGGGGGGCCGGATCTGTCCGGAAACGGTGTCGCCGGTGCGCAGGTTGAACCGGCGAATCTGGGACGGGGAAACGTAGATATCGTCGGGACCGGGCAGATAGTTGGCGTCGGGCGCCCTGAGGAAGCCGAAACCGTCCGGAAGAATCTCCAGCACCCCCTCGCCGTAGATGGCGCCGTTTTTCTCCGCCGTGGCATTCAGGATGGCAAAGATCAGGTCCTGCTTGCGCATGCCCGCGGCACCTTCGATCTTCAGCTCCTTGCCGATGGCATTCAGGTCGGTGATTTTCTTCTCTTTCAGTTCCTTCAGGTTCATTGGGCTCCTCACGGCCAGAATCAGGCGCTCTTTCTGATGCTGCCGGCCTCAGGCACGGTCAGACAACGGTATGACATGGATGGAAGGCAGAACGTTCAAGACAGGCGGCATCCCGCTTAAAGCGTATCGATTGTTTATTCGGTCAGAAACAGGGAAAGGTATAGGTTTTTTTCTGTGTTGTTCGTACGGCCGGGACGTGGCTTCGAGTCTGATTGAGTCTCAGTATAGCAATTGAAACGCCGGGAGCAACCCGGGGCATCACCGGATGCCTGGACAAGCCGGGGCGGCGGGCGATGAGGCCTATTTACCCCCCGCCCGGATCCTTGTCAACGAAAAATCCTCGCGAAGAGCCTAAAGGAGGCCATCGAGCAGGGGAGCAAGTCCGCTGACGATATCGTCGAACAGATCGGCGTAGACCTCGGGAAGCCCCGCCGGCCCTGACTTCTTCGGGTCTGCCCCTTCGGCCAGGGCGCGCTCGACCCCCTCCAGGCTGATATCCTTCACCCAGACCCTGTCGGTGCGGTTGTAATGAGCTTCGTCGAAATCGGGGTACTGCAGATCGAGAAAAGTCCAGCTGCCGCCGGCAGGAAAACTCCAGGCAACCCGGCCGTCCGACAGAACGACGAAGGCCCTGACCTGCACCGACCGGTAGGGAGCCTCCAGGTAATTGACCGGGATCCGGTCACGCCGGGTTTCGACCCGTTCGATTTCGCTCATCAGAACCACCAGCAGACCGTCAACCAGGTTGTCCGCACACAGGGACGCGGCCGCGGCCGGCTGAAAATCATAATCGCGGTAGAGCAGATCGCCACCCCGCTCCAGACGGGAGCCAGCCACCAGGGAGGATACCAGGGCGGCGGGCTGGCCCGCCACCTGGCGAATGTCGAAATACTTGTCCCTGGCG
>RFIO01000517.1 GCA_003695205.1 Deltaproteobacteria bacterium | reverse complement strand
CGCGATCATCGCGCTGCTGATCGGCATCCTGCTGCCGGCGATCGGGCAGGCGCGCAAGGTCGCACGCGAGGTGATCTGTGGGTCGAACCTCAAGCAGCTTACCACGGCCGCCAACAGTTACGCCACGGAGTTTCAGGATCGCATCTTCGCATTCACTTGGACGAATGACCAAGGCCACAGCAAGTACAGCGATCTTGAGGCGCTCCGTCGTAACGGCACTGGCACCGAGCCCCAGGTCGCTCAGGTGATCGACATCATCCGCAGGCGGACCGGGCGGGACAATTTCCCGATTCCGAACAACTGGATTCCACATGTGCTCTATACGCATGTCGTGCTGCAGGATTACCTCGCCGCCCGACTGCCCGAGAAACTGGTGGTCTGCCCCGAGGATCGCAACCGTCTGGACTGGCAGATCGATCCTGTCAACCGGTTTGATCAGAACTATTGGGGTGAAGGCGTGCAGCCGATCGTCGACGGACCGGAGGATCTGCGCTGGCCGTACAGTGCGAGCTATCAGGTTTCACCTGCGGCGTATGACTACTACCAGAGCCGCTGGTCTGGAGGCAATCGATCTCCCATCTCGCAGGCTGCCAACCATAACATCTACACTGTTCCCGGCAGTGCTCGCTTGGGCAACCTGAAGTACGGTGACCTGTCCTTCCCCTCGCAGAAAGTTCTGCTCCAGGATTCCCACGGGCGTCACAAGGGCAAGTTCCCGCTCTACTACCATTATCTCGACTCCTCTCAGCCGCTCGGGTTCTTTGACGGAAGCGTCCAGAATGTGACAACCCGCGATGCGAATCAGGGATGGAATCCCCGCCTTGCCGATCGCTGCAGGCCCACTCTCTTTGACTATGCCCCGTCGCCTTGGGAGCCGCCCCAGCGTGACGGTAGTTATTCGGGACGCGAAGTCCTGCCTGGCTACTACCGCTGGACGCGGGGCGGCCTGAAGGGCATCGACCTGCCCGGCGGCGATCCGGACAACGAGAATTGCCGGACCGAGGTCGATACCGGGCAGATCAACTAGGAACGGATTTCGAACTTCTTGCAAAGGGTCGAGCCGCAGGCTCGGCCCTTTTTCCTGCGCCCATCCCTCGGCGTTGGTCGGCCCGGCCTGAGCACCGGATACGGGTATGGGAACCGCGTGCCATCCATGCCAGGGGTTCCCCCGGATTGCGGACCCGTCGGGGTCAGAATCTCACGGAATGTGTCCTGCTGGTCTGCGATCCCTCGACACGGAGGCGGGGATCCGGTATCTTGGTCCGAACATGTTCGGGACGGGCTGCGGGATTGTCCTCAGCCATCCGATGGACGGAACCGGGTGCCGGGGTGCCCGAAGGAGACTCGCTCATGCATCGTCGAGCCTGCACACTGATCGAACTGCTGGTGGTGATTGCGATCATCGCGCTGCTGATCGGGATCCTGCTGCCGGCGATCGCACAGGCGCGCAAGACGGGGCGTCTGAGCGTCTGCAGCAGCAACATGAAACAACTCGGAGCCGCGCAGGCGAGTTACACGGTGGAGAACGGCGACCGTATCGGCGGTTTCTCCTGGCGTGCGGGCATGGTCGGCG
>RFIO01000516.1 GCA_003695205.1 Deltaproteobacteria bacterium | reverse complement strand
GGAGAAGACGGGTCGCGGCATTGTCGGGCAGGGTCGCGACACAACGCTGGCGCAGGTGGGCACGCAGCCCCAGGCGCAGGCGGGAACGGGCGGCGCGCTCGTAATCGACCGGCTGCAGATCGAGATGGGGCGCAACCTGCAGCAGCTCACGCCGTATCCAGGGGTGTGCGTCGGCAAGCGCGTCCAGCAGCAGGGGATAGTTGGCGCGAGGTGTTTGCCGCAGGTTGGCAGCGGCCGTTTCCCGTACGACCGGATCCGGATCGGCCAGGGCCCCGAGCAGGGCCCGGGTCTGGCCGGCATCGGCCGGATCGAGAACGGCGGCAGCTGCCCGGCGCACCTGGGGTTCGGGATGGAGCAGTCCTTCCAGGGCCTGTCTCTGGGTCTCCTCGGGGCAGATGCCGGGGAGGGCTCGGATGGCCAGGGCCTTGACTGAGGCGTCGGTTTCCCTGCCGAGCAGGCCGCAGAGACGGTCGCGGTGGCGCGGCTCCCCGTGGGCGCCCAGTGCCAGGCAGGCGGCCCGGCGTTCGGCGACCTCGCCATTCAGCCAGCGGTTGAGCATGGCATCGAAGCCATTGGCATCGGAGTCGGCCAGCCAGCGCAAAAAACAGGCCTTGACTTCAGGAAGGGTGGCCAGCTCAAAGGTCTGGCGCTCCTCCACGGCCGAGATGTCGGCCAGGACCCTGCGTGCTGTCTGTGCCAGGGCGAGCATCAGCCTCGGTTTTGTCGGATCGCGCAATTCCAGAAAGACGTCGAGAATGCTGCGGCCCGCTCCTTCGGACAGAAAGGGAAGCAGGGCCAGTCTGGTCGTGTCGTCACAGGAGAGGAGCTTCTCCAGGATGGCCTGGTCAAGCTCCTTGCGGTAGCCCGCCTCAGCCAGCATTTCGGCGCACCAGCGCGCCTCCTCTTTTTCCGATTGTCTCAGGCGCTCCAGCAGGGTATCCCGAAAAGTTTCCCCCTGAAACAGGGCCTTGAAGTTTCGGCCCATGCGGTGAAAGTCCGGCAGTTCCTGCTCGACCAGGTCGGCGATGATGCGCGGGTAGCGTTTTTTCAGGCGCCAGACCGAGGTCAGCCACAATCCGGCAAAGACCATACCGTAGCAGGCCAGGTAGCGCGGATGCATGAACATGTTGCTGAACCAGAGCAGCGCCGAGCCGGTCAGAATACCGATACGTACCACGGTGCCACGCAAAAAGGAGCGCACCAGGATGCGGTCCGTTTCCGGCAGCAGGCTGTAGAGGGTATTGCTGGCCGGGGTGTTGACGGCCCGGCGCAGGATACCGGCCGACAGGTTGCCGTAGACGGCGGTGACCAGGTCGAAACGCACCAGGAAGCCGGCGAAGACCAGCAGATAGTTGGCCGGATGGAACATGAGCGAGACTGCCAGGCCGAAGCGGCCGTACAGGCGCCCGACCACCAGGGAGAGCATCAGGGCGATGCCATTCTGGATGCCGCGGAAATAACCGAAAAAGTCGATCAGGGCTTTTTCGCTGCCGAAGGACATGTCGGCGACGAAGCTGAACTGGTAGTTGAGGATCGGGATCACCAGGTTGGGCAGCAGTGCCAGAACCAGCAGGATGCGAATCAGCGGTGATTGCCTGAGCAGGGGTCTGATGCGCCGCACTTCGCTGACAACAGATTCCTTCTGTTTCCCCGGGGCCCTTTTGACGCGTGAGGCCGGGACGTAATTGCCGATGCGCAATGAGCAGACAGCGGCCAGAGCGGCGAACAGGCTGAAAACGGGCAGCAGTTCGTCCGTGGGCAGAAACATGGCCAGGGCCGGGGTCGCCAGGTTGCCGCTGATGGCGCCCAGCAGCCCGCCGGCGGTGATGACCGGAAAGAGGCGCTTGCTCTGGCGGGTGCTGAACAGGTCGTTGGCGACATTCCAGAAGATGAAGGCGAGCAGAACGGTGAACTGGCTTTTCAGGACATAGATCAGCGGATATAGAAGGTTAAGGTCGAGCGGCACCAGCAGGCGCAGAAGAATTGCCAGCATCGCATAGCCGGACAGCACCAGAACCAGCTGGCGGTCGCCGCGAATGCGGCCGATGCGGCCGGCAAAGAGGCTGAGCAGGAAAAAGGTGACAACCGCATTGACGGCGGTGATCAGCGGCAGGTATTCGACCCCGAAACGCTTC
>RFIO01000515.1 GCA_003695205.1 Deltaproteobacteria bacterium | reverse complement strand
CGGTTGTAACAGTCTGCCCGGTCCTTTTTCCCGCGGTCGGGGCCCCAAGGGGGCGCGGCATGATTGTGACGGGCGTGGTCATGGCGTGCCTCCGTCGATGGTGCGCAGCTGGGCCATGCTGAAGGATCCGTTCCCTGTCTCGACCCTGGTCTGCCCGCCCGCCATCTGAATGCCGTCGACCCGGGTGCGCACAAGGGGGGGCGTTTCGATGGCGTTGCCTTCGGCGTCTTTGGCATTGACCACCAGCCGGTAGCTCCCCTCGGGCAAAGGCGTGCCGGCATTGCTGGTGCCGTCCCAGATGTAGAAATGTTCGCCGGCTGCCGGACTGGCATCCTTCAGGGTGGCGACGGTTTGGTTGTTGGCATTGAGGATGTGAAAGCTGACCTCCGATGCCTGGACCGGCAGTTGGTAGCCGATTCGTACCTCCTGGCCCTGGTAGTCGAAGATGTCGCTGTCGGCCACAACCTCTCGCCCGATCAGCCCCAGCGCCGAGAGCCGTTCCATGTCTCCGCTCAGAGACCCGAGTCCTTCGAGCGTTTCATTCATGTTGAACATCTGCTCCAGGGAACTGAACTGGGCCAACTGCGCGGTGAACTGGGTTGGATCGGCCGGGTTGAGCGGATCCTGGTTCTGCAGCTGGGCAACCAGCAGGCGCAAAAAATCCTCCTTGCCAAGCGCCTTGCCACTGATGGTGTTGCTTGCAGCGGTCGTGGCGGCCTGGTTGCCGATGGCGTTGATAGTTGTCATGGCGACTCCTTTATTCTGTCTGCCTCATCAGACCCGCAGGCTGACGCCCGATGCGTTGATCATTGGTTCGGTCGTCCCGGGCGGGTCGTCAATTGGCTCATTGCCAGCCGGGTCGGACAAGTGTGATGCGAACCGGCTGGTATCAGGCTGCTGCTGTTCGCGTCCCTGATGCTGGAACAGGCTGCCGCTCTGGTCCCACGCAAAGCCCTGGTGGCCGCCGGTTCCGTTGTGGGATGCCTGGCCGTCGGCTCGCGCGCTGTCGCTGACAACCGCTACTTCAAGCCTGTTGACCTTGAGGCCCTGGTGTTCCAGTGCCTGCTTAAGATGGTCCAGGTTGCGATGCAGGATATCGCGCACCTCGGGCGTTTCGGCCTGAAGTCTGGCGGCAAGCTGCCCCTTGTTCAGGTCGATGTCCAGCCGGATCTCTCCAAGCTCTTCGGGAT
>RFIO01000514.1 GCA_003695205.1 Deltaproteobacteria bacterium | reverse complement strand
TCACATCGCACCGCGCATACCAGCGGGGAAGCTGCTGTTGCGACTGCCAGCCGATGAAACGAAGGAACGGTTCTTCCGCCGGGCGTTCCTCATCGGTGACGATCAGCTCGAAATCCTGACGCCGTTGCCACAACTGTCGGCAGGCTTCCCGCAGAACAGGAAAGCCTTTGAAAAACTCGTTCGTCAGACCGGCAAAGAGCAGCCGCAGACGGCCGTCCGTCGCAGAGAGGGGGGGCTCTTTCGCCGTTGCGGCAAAGCGGGCCGGATCCATGCCCCAGGGAACCACCTCCACGCGGTTGCAGAAGGGACGCCAGAGGTCGGCAATGTCGGGATTGAGGGTCAGCAGCGCCGGACTGTGACGGAAGACATCGCGCAGTTTCCCCGCATAGCCGGGTTCCTCGACGCCCGCCAGTTCCCGTTCAGCCCGGTGCAGGTCTCCGGAGAGAGAACCGTGCTGCCGCAGACAGGTCCGGCACTCTTCAGCCGCGGCCGGCTGTCGATGCGGGCACAGCGTCCATCCCTGTTGTGCGGTGGGTCGCAGCCGCAGATTGTTCAGCGGGCAGAGACATTCCTGGGCCTGCAGGCGCTGGAAGACGGGATAGCCGGCCAGTGCCTCGGTCAGATGGGGCCGCATGTTCCAGGTGTCGGTGAGAATGACCGCCTCCGGCCCAAAGGATGTCACCGCTTCGCGCAGCTTCCGCTTGATGACCGCCCGGTTCCATTCCTCTCCTGTGAAGGGGATCAGCGTCACCGGAAAGGGGCAGTCCGCATCAACGCGGCCAATCTGCCAGGGAGCATAACGGGGGGCAAAAAGCCGCACGGCGTACCCGGCCTCCTGCAGAAACCGGGCCAGTTCCACCGTGTGCACGATACCGCCTCCGGTAGAAGGCCAGTTGAAGAGGAAACTGAGCAGAGCGATTTTCCGGCCGGACGGTCGGGCGGTAGGAAGAATGATTGCGGAGCGCTGTCCCCCGGGCTTTTCTGGCAGTCGAGGAGTGACGGAATGAGAGGGGAGGGAGCGAGAGGGGACAAGACGTTTCTGTCGGTCGCGGGAGAGAACCTGCCGCAACAAGGCTAACCAGCGGGCCGTGATTTGCTCGGCAGAAAGTTCCTCCCGCAGGCGGTGTGCCCAGTGCTGCGTTTCGGTCCAGT
>RFIO01000071.1 GCA_003695205.1 Deltaproteobacteria bacterium | reverse complement strand
TCCCCGGAAAAACGCGCCAGGCAGCCCCGACTGCCGACACAGCCGGTCAGGCGGGCGGATATCTCCTGTAGCAGAAGATTGCCCGTTTCATGTCCCAGGGTGCGAATGACAATCCGAAACCGGTCCAGGTCGATAAAGAGAAGCGCAAAAGGAGCGGCCTCGGGCTTTTCGGTCCATTCCACCAGGCGACGGTGGAACCATCGCTGGTTGCCGAGCCCGGTCAGCTCGTCTGTATTGGCAAGGTGCTCAAGGTACTGGTCGCGCTGACGCAGGTTGGCCAGATAACTGCCGAGAATTCTGTAGAGGAAGAGTCCGGTAACCAGGAAGAAACAGAGGTCACGCAGGGGGTAGATGCGCTGACGCAATTCGGGGTCATCGATCAGCCACTCGAGCACAGGGTTTGAAAGGAGTGCCCAGCCGAGACCGATCAGCAGGTAGCAGACCAGGATGCGGGTCTCAACCTCACCGAAGACACCCGCCCTTGCCTTTATCCTTTGCCACAGGCCCAAAACAGACTCCTGACGCAAGGGTTCATTTACACCTTAGCGCCCGGAATCCGCTTGTCAAAGTCAGACCCGTTCGAAAGGTTCGAACAGGCGCTTGTATTCGTCCTGGGCGTAGCGGTCCGTCATGCCGGCGATGTAGTCGCACACCACGCGGGCGACTGAATCCTTTTCAAATTTGCGCTGGTAGCGCTCAGGCAAAAGTGCCGGGTTGTCCATGTAGCTCTCAAACAGCTGGCTCAGGAAACGTTCGGCCTTGACCCTCATGCGCTCCACCTTGTAATGATGGTAAAGTTTCGCATGAAGAAATCTCTTCAACTGCTTGTTTTTAAGGTGAATTTCTTTACTGAACCCGACGAGCCGCATGGGGCAGGAGCGAACGTCCGCAAGGGTTTCGACTCCTTCGCGCCCAAGAGCAAGACGGGTCGCATCCACCAGGTCGCCGATCAACCGACCGATAAGGTGGCTGATGGTCTGACAGACCTGCCGCTCCCGATCGATGCCGGGGTACTTTTCTTCGACACGGGCCCAGGTTTCCCGCCACAGGTCAATTTCGAACAGGTCATCCAGGTCAATGTAGCCCGACTCCAGGCCGTCGTCGATGTCATGGTTGTTGTAGGCGATCTCGTCGGCAAGGTCGATGATCTGGGCCTCAAGGGTCGGCCGCACACCCGGATCGTATTCGCTGGCGGCATGCTCTCCGGGGCGGTCGTAATCGCTGGAATGCTTGATGATTCCCTCCCTGGTTTCCCAGGTGAGATTGAGTCCGGGAAATCCCGGATAACGTTCTTCCAGCTCCTCGACGATCCGCAGGGATTGCCGGTTGTGCTCAAATCCGCCATGCCCCTTCATCAGCCGGTTGAGGACGTCCTCGCCGGTATGACCGAAAGGGGTATGCCCGAGATCATGCGCCAGGGCGAGCGCCTCGGTCAGGTCTTCGTTGAGTTGAAGCCTGCGGGCGATACCCCGCGCGATCTGCGCCACTTCAAGCGAGTGGGTCAGGCGGGTGCGGTAGTAGTCCCCTTCGTGATTGACGAATACCTGGGTCTTGTATTCAAGACGGCGAAAAGCCGCACAGTGAATGATGCGGTCGCGATCCCTTTCAAAGGCGGGGCGGTCATCCTTGTATGGCTCAGGATAACGCCGGCCGCGGCTGCTGGAGCTGCGGGCAGCGTAAGAGGCCAGATCTGGGCGTTCCATGGTTTGCCTCCTTGTCTGGCTCGACAGTAGGCAGTGTGACGGCGAGTGTCAAGGTCGTTCGGGGTTTCTTGACCGGAAACCACCGAACATGCTAGCGTTTTCGCACTTCAGAACAGGCGACCGAATTATGCGGATCATCAGCGGCACCGCCCGCGGGCACAGGCTGGCAACCTTCAGGACTGAAAACATACGGCCGACCCCGGACCGGGTGCGCGAAGCCATTTTCAATATGCTTGTCAGCCGTATCGGCCCGCTGGAGGGCTTGCGGGTGCTGGACCTGTTTGCCGGCAGCGGCGCCATGGGCATCGAGGCCCTGAGCCGCGGAGCGGCCGACGCCGTCTTTGTTGATCCTGGGCGCGAAGCCGCCCGCCTGATCGAACGCAACCTGAGGCATTGCCGCCTTGAAGGCAGCGGCCGCCTGATCCGCCGGGACGCGGCCTCAGCCCTGGCTGAACTGGCGTCGGACTCCTTTGACCTGGCCTTTTTGGATCCGCCCTACCACAGCGGCCTGGCCGGAGAGCTGGTCGCGGCCCTCGTCTCCCGCCGCCTGCTGTCCCCAGGCGCCTGGCTGGTGGTGGAAACCGACGGCAGTGAAGAGCCGACACCGCGCCCGGACGGCATCAACCTGGAACTGGAACGCCGCTTCGGAAGAATCCGCATTGAACTGCTGCGCAAGGGAGAAACCCCGTGAAAACTCATATTGCCGTCTACCCGGGCTCCTTCGATCCGATCACCTACGGCCACCTCGACATCATCAATCGCGGGCTGGAGGTTTTTGACGAACTCGTCATCGCCGTCGCCCGCAATTCCGGCAAAAACGCCCTGTTCAGCACCGAAGAGCGGATCGAGCTCATCCGTTCGGTGGTCGGTGACAATCCCCGCCTGAAGGTCGACACCTTCGAAGGACTGCTGGTCGATTATGTCTGTTCGATTGGCGCGCGCGTTATTCTGCGCGGCCTCAGGGCGGTTTCCGATTTTGAATATGAATTCCAGATCGCCCAGATGAACCATGCCGTCAGGGACCAGGTTGAAACCCTGTTCATGATGACCTCGGTCCCCTACGGCTATCTCAGTTCATCCATCGTCAAGGAAGTCGCCTCTCTTGGAGGCGATGTCGAGGCTTTTGTGCCTGAACCGGTCAAACTCGCGCTGATGCGGAAATTCGCCGGCGCGCGCTCCTGATGCCCGGAGGTGCTCCATGATCACAAAAGACATGACCATCGGCGAGATCATCCGCCAGTATCCGCAGACCGTGACCGTGTTTCGCAAGTTCGGCCTGGACTGCCACGAATGCCAGATTGCGCAATTCGAGGCCGTGGAGGGAGGGGCGGAGGTTCACAAGGTTGATATCGAGGGTCTTCTGGCCGAGCTTAACCAGGCCATCGAGGAAGACGGAAAGGACTGACGCCGCAGATCAGCAGACCGCCAGCAGCGGGTGGACCTGGGGGATCACCCGGCAGTCGGGGTGTTCGGCACTGAGCAGTTCCTGCCAGCGAAGCAAACGCGTTCCAGCGACATTTGGACGGCCGTCCACCGTGACCGGTTGCAGAATCAGCGGCGCGTCCGGCATATGGCGTGCGGCCAGGCGGGCGGCACGCCGCAACTCATCAACATCCATCTCGGCGCTGACAACCAGCTTGACCTGAGCCGGCCGACCGGAACAGGCCCGCAGAAAGTCCTCGTGGGCCCGCCAGGGTGTCAACTCGCCGGTGACTGAAAAGAGCTTGAGATCGATGGAATAGAAATCGATCCAGGGCCTCAGCCTTTCCGCCTCGATCGGCAGTGTGCCGTTGGTTTCAAGGTGGACCGGCAGCAGACCGTCAAGTCCTTCCAGCCAGTCCTGCAGAACCCCGGCCTGCAGCAAAGGTTCTCCGCCGGTCAAAACCAGGGCACGATGCAGGCGCGGCTGCCTCGCCACCCAGTCCGCCACGAGCTGCCGAACCCGTTCACCCGCCCAGGGATTGTCAACCTCATCGAACCGGCCCGTCCCGGGTTCGGTTTCGATCCGGCACCTCTGGGTCGGGATAAAATCGGTATCGCAGTAGGCACAACGCAGGTTGCAACCGGCCAGGCGCACGAATATCTGCCGTTGGCCGATATGCATGCCCTCCCCCTGAATGGAGGAGAAGATTTCCTTGAGAGACAGGCTAGTCAAGGCGGTAACTGGCGCAGGCGTTTTCCGATTCCCAGACCCGGACCTCCTCGACCCGAACGTTGTCGCTGTTGAGCCGCTGGCCCAACTGGTCAAACAGATAGCGACTGATGTTTTCGGATGACGGGCTCTGCCCCTGAAACATCTCCAGATCGTTCAGATACTTGTGATCCAGCAGGTCAAGCAGGTTGTTGGTTTCCTTTTTGAGCACCTTGAAGTCAATGCCGAGACCGGCCTTGTCGAGATCACGGGCACTGACCTGAACTTCAACCTTCCAGTTGTGGCCATGAAGGTTCTCGCAGTCCCCCTGGTAATTGACCAGGTTGTGAGCCGCGGCAAAATGGGTCTGGATGGTGAGATGGTACACGTTTCAGCTCCTCTGAATTAAGCTGTCAGTCGCTCTTGTCGGCGAATTCGTCGTCGATAGCAGCAGGACCGGGAATGCGATAGTCCTCGTCCGCCCAGGCGCCCAGGTCGATTCTGCGGCACCGGTCGGAACAGAACGGGCGATCAGGGTTGCCGTAATAGGGGGCCCTGCGGCCGCAGCGCGGGCATCGCACCGTCAACAGGCTTGTCTTGTGTTCGTCAGTCATCGCAATCCATGTCGTCCGGCAAGGTAGCAACCATAGTGGCATGAAACCGAAGAGCACGCCAAGGGGGCTACGCAAAAAGGCCCCGGCTGATGCCGGGGCCTGACTGTCCTGGAGCGGGAAACGGGATTCGAACCCGCGACCTTCAGCTTGGGAAGCTGACACTCTACCACTGAGTTATTCCCGCCAAGCGAGGCACATTTTAGGCATC
>RFIO01000513.1 GCA_003695205.1 Deltaproteobacteria bacterium | reverse complement strand
TCGTTTGTGCGACGTAGCTTCCAGCTACGCCTCCGCACTCAATCGGTCGGCGCCTTGATTGGACGAAAAATCCCTCGCCCTTGAGACCGGGGAGAGGGACCTGACGTCAAGGCGCTTCTTCGCCCGCCGCAGCCGGAGAAGGTTGTTTGGTCAACCGCAGCCCTTGCTCCTTGTCCCTTGCGTCTTTCCCCTAATCTTGATGGGCGGTCTTTTTCCGCCAGCTCTGCGTTAGGGTGCTCTTCACTTGTGCGACGTAGCTTTCAGCTACGTCTCCGCGCTCAATCGCACCCTGCCTTGATCTGACGAAAAAATCCTCGCCCTTGAATAGGCGTAGCTCTCCTGCCTGCCCGGCAAAACAATCTTCTCTGCCTCCTGCCTCCTGCCTCCTGCCTTCAAAAAATGCCATGGGTTTTTCACGTCTCTTCCGATAAGAGACTAGAGTCGCATGCAAGCATTCCAGGATGAGGCACTATGACCATTGAAGGACTGATCAGCAACAGACTGCGCCTGCCGTCTCCGCCCGCGATCGCGGTGCGCATTCTCGAGGCGGTGCAGAAGGATGATGCCTCGATGGCCGAGTTGGCGGATATTATCTCGTCTGATCCGGCCCTCGCCGCTCGTCTGCTCAAGGTGGCCAACTCGGGGATGTACGCCCTGCGTTATCCCGTTGCCAGCATCGACAAGGCCCTGACGGTCCTGGGCGTCAACGTGCTCAAGAATATCGCCCTTTCGTTCGTGATCTCTGAGGAGTTGCGTGGAGGCGATGGAGTCGATTTCGATATCGATTATTTCTGGCGGCGCGCCGTCACCATGGCGGTCGCATCCGAGCTGACGGCCAAGATTGTCGGCCAGCCGAACGACGAGGCATTTGTAACAGGTCTGCTCGCCGATGTCGGCATTTTGCTACTGCAACGCAACGACCCCGTACTCTACCGGGAGATTCTCGCCGAACATGCCCGGCGCAATGTCTGTGTGACGGTGGTCGAAAAGGAGCGTTTCGGGTTTGATCATGCAGAGCTGACCGCCACGTTGCTGGAGCGTTGGGGCTTGCCCGACACCGTGGTGGCGCCGGTCCGCTATCACCACTGTCCGCAGGAATCGCCGCAGAAGAACCGCGAGGCGGTCGAAGTTGTACACATGGCGGATCAGCTCTCCGCCATCTATCACGGTACCGACCTGGGACGGACGGTGGAGCGGGTACAGGGGCTGATGACCTCGCGCTTCGGGCTGTCAGGCCCGGCTGTCACCATGCTGGTCGACAGTGTGGCGGAAAAGGCCCGGGAGGTGTTCGCCAGTTTCGATCTCGACCCCGGCGACATGATTCCGTATTCACAGATGCTGGAGCTGGCCAATCAGGAACTGGCCGAGATTCACCTGTCGAGCGAGCACCTGGTTGTGGAACTGAAGCAGGCGCGTGAGCGCAGCGACCGCCTTGCCGG
>RFIO01000512.1 GCA_003695205.1 Deltaproteobacteria bacterium | reverse complement strand
CGGCGCAGCGGATGGTGAATCTTCGGCCGGGGTCGTCTATCGGGATGGCGGAGGGCGCACCGGTCTGGCCGGGCAGGTGATCCTGAAGGATTCCGGCAAACCTCTGGGCGGTGCCTTCGTCAATGTCTACGC
The DNA here is from genome assembly GCA_003695205.1 of Deltaproteobacteria bacterium. Classification (GTDB taxonomy): domain Bacteria; phylum Desulfobacterota; class Desulfuromonadia; order Desulfuromonadales; family Geothermobacteraceae; genus Geothermobacter. The sequence continues at coordinate 15,528 of RFIO01000512.1, read as the reverse complement.
TGACACCAGTTCCAACCTGCTCGGACCTTCCCAGTATATTTCCCGGCCGACGGATCCCGAGGGGCACTTTGACCTCGATGTTCCGGCAGGGACTTATTATGTTGTCGCCCGCAAGCGCATGAGCGGCGAACCGAGCGGGCCGCTCGCTCCCGGCGATTACTATTCCGAGCACCAGCGGGTGCGGGTCGAGGTCCTTCCCGACAAGCTGGCACAGCTGAAGCTCGAAGTGGTGCCGATGAAGGCGCCGATGTTCTTCAAGCAGACCGGGGTCGAACGGCGCACCGATACCGGCATTCGCGGCCGGCTGGTTGATGCTGCCGGCAAGCCGGTGCCGGGCAGCTTCGCCATTGCCTACACCGACGCCAACCTGAAGCGCCTGCCCGATTATGCCTCCACCCTGTCCGACAGCGACGGCCGCTTCACCCTCTATCTGCCCGATGGCGGCAGCTATTATCTCGCGGCCCGGGTGCATGCCTGGGATATGCCGCGTCCGGGAGAGCTCTACGGCAAGTACGGGGGCGACCAGGCCAGACCGGTAAAAGTGCGCAAGGGGGAGTTCGTCGAAGGGATCACCATGGTTCTGACCCCCTTTACCGGCACCTACAAGCCGGGCAAGAGCCGCAAGCCGTACTGAGGCGTCGCAAAGGCGCGACCATGACGAAAACCCTCTCCGGGACGGGGAGGGTTTTTGATTTTCGACGGCAGGCAGCAGCAGTCAGCTCGTCAGCCGGAAGGAAAAAAGGCCAATCCGCTTGCGGTTGACTCGGGCGGCGGGCATCTTTATAGTTCAGTGTTTTCAAACACGGGTTCGGTATGGTCGATTTTTCGGACCCGCAAACCTTCATTTGCCGGAGGACAGAAAAAAATGAAAAAGCAACTTGTTCTGGTGGTCCTGCTGCTGGCCGCGATGGTCGGTTTTGCCCAGGCCAAAACCCTGAAGCTGGCCATGGATGCCGATCCGGTCTCCCTCGACCCGCATGTCCAGCTGTCAGGCGGCATGCTGCAGTATTCCCATCTCGTGTTCGATCCGCTGGTCCGCTGGACCAGGGAGACCACCATCGAGGGGCGCCTGGCCGAGAGGTGGGAGCGGCTTGACCCGAAAAGGGTCCGTTTCTACCTGCGCAAGGGGGTCAAGTTTCACAGCGGCAACGAACTGACCGCTGACGACGTTGTCTGGACCGTGAACCGGCTCAAGCAGTCGGTTGACTTCAAGGGTATCTTCGAGCCGTTCGAGACGCCGGTCAAGGTTGACAAGTACACTGTCGACCTGGTGACCAAGGTTCCCTATCCGCTGCTGCTGAACACCGCCACCTACATCTTCCCCATGGACAGCAAGTTCTACAGCGGTACCGATGAAAAAGGGATGGACAAATCGGCCATCAACAAGACCGGTTACTCCTTCGCCAACGAAAATGCCTCGGGAACCGGCAGATACATCGTCACCGAGCGCCAGCAGGGCGTGAAGGTGGTCTTCGAGGCTTTCGAAGGCTACTGGGACAAAAAGTCGCCCGGCAACGTCGACAAGATCGTTCTGACCCCCATCAAGAACGACGCCACCCGGGTTGCCGCCCTGTTGTCCGGCGATGTCGATTTCATCATGCCGGTGCCACCCCAGGACATGGATCGCATTGAGCGTGCCCCGGGCGTCAAGCTGGTGACCATGAGCGGCACCCGCATCATCACCTTCCAGCTGAACCAGAAGCGGGTCGAGGCCTTCCGCAACCCGAAGGTGCGCCAGGCCATCGTCTACGCCGTCAATAACGCCGGTATCGCCAAAAAGCTGATGAAGGGGCGCGCCACCGCCGCGGCGCAGAACAGTCCGAAGGGCTACCTGGGCCACAATCCTGACCTCAAGCCGCGCTACGACCTGAAAAAGGCCCGGCAACTGATGAAGGAAGCCGGTTACGGGAAGGGCTTCGAGGTCAGCATGATCGCCCCCAACAACCGCTACGTCAATGACGAGAAAATCGCAGAGGCGGTTGCGTCGATGCTCGGCAAGATCGGTATCAAGGTCAATCTCAAGACCATGCCCAAGGCCCAGTACTGGGATCAGTTCGACCAGCAGGTGGCCGACATCCAGATGATCGGCTGGCATTCCGATACCGAGGACACCGGCAACTTCTTCGAGTTCCTGCTGATGTGCCCGAACAAGGAGACCGGCTATGGCCAGTACAACTCGGGCAATTACTGCAACGAGGAGATTGACCGTCTGACCCTTGCCGCCCAGTCGGAAACCGACATGGCAAAGCGCACCGCCATGCTGCGGAAAATGGAGAAGATTGCCTACGACGAGGCAGCCTTCGTGCCGCTGCACTGGCAGGATCTTTCCTGGGCGGGCAAGGAAAACCTGCGCATCGCCGAGATCGTCAACGTCATGAACTTCCCCTACTTTGGCGACCTGGTGATCGAATAGTCTCCCCGATCCAGTCGTTAACCATCAAAAGAGGGAGCACCCCGGGTGCTCCCTCTTTGCACGTTTTCGGAGCGGACAGATGATCGCATTCATGATCCGTCGTCTAGCCCAGGCGCTGATCGTCATTTTCATCATCAGCCTCATAGGGTTCGCCATCAAGCAGAGTGTCGGAGACCCGGTACGCGAGCTGACAGGAATTTCGGTCTCGGCCGAGGAACGGCAGGAGTTCCGGGAAAAACTGGGTCTCAACGACCCCTGGTACGTACAGTACGGCCGTTTTCTCGGCCATACCCTGCAGGGGGACCTGGGCACCTCCTTCTTCTACAAGCGCCCGGCCACCGAGGTTATTCTGGAAAAGGCACCGGCGACCCTTGAGCTGGTCTTCGTCAGCAGCCTGATCATCATCCTGTTCTCCGTTCCTCTCGGCGTCTTTTCCGCCATCCGGCCCGATCATTTCTTTTCCCGCCTGCTGATGGGAGGGAGCATCGTCGGGGTGTCGATCCCGGTCTTTCTGACCGCCATCATGATGGTCTACATCTTCTCCATCAAGCTCGGCTGGTTCCCTTCCTACGGTCGCGGCGAACTGGTGATGCTCGGCGGTTGGGGCACCGGGCTTCTGACCGTTGACGGCTGGATGCACATCCTGATGCCGAGTGTCGCCCTGAGTTCCATCATGCTGCCGCTTTTCATCCGCCTGATCCGGGCGGAGATGATGGAAGTGCTCGAATCGGAGTACATCAAGTACGCCTGGGCCAAGGGGCTTTCAAGCCGGCGGGTCTGGTTTGTCCATGCGTTCAAAAACACCCTGCTGCCGGTCATAACCGTCGGTGGGGTGCAGCTCGGGGTGACCATTGCCTTTACCATCCTGACCGAGACGGTTTTCCAGTGGCAGGGACTCGGCTTCATGTTCATGGAAGCGGTCGAGCGTTCGGACGCGCCGCTGCTGGTCGCCTACCTGATGTTCGTCGGCGTGGTCATGGTCGGGGTCAACACCATCGTCGACCTGATCTACGGGCTGGTCAACCCGACCATCCGCATCGCGGGGGTGAAATGACATGAGTCGACTGCAGACCTTTCGTGACAGTTATCTCTGGTACAGCTTCAGGCGTGACAAGGTAGCTATCGCCAGCCTGGTCGTGCTCGTGCTGCTGGTGCTGATGGCGGTTTTCGCGCCCCTGATCGCGCCGTACAACCCCTACGATCCCGAGATGATCGACATCATGAATTCGGAGATCCCGCCCGCCTGGGAGGACGGAGGCACAACCGCGTTTCTGCTCGGTACCGACTCGCAGGGACGTGACATGCTGTCGACCATGATCTACGGCATGCGCATTTCGATTCTCATCGGTATCGGCGCCGTCGCCCTGCAGGCCGTCCTCGGGGTGCTCATCGGCCTGTTCGCCGGCTATCATGGCGGCCGGCTCGACGCCTTCTTCATGCGCGCCGCCGATGTGCAGCTCTCCTTCTCCTACCTGATGGTGGCCATTTTTCTCAGCGCCATTCTGCAGGCGGTGGTCGGTGTCGCCCGGTTCGGTGAGATCGCCATCCCCTTTCTGATCCTGGTAATCGGCTTTTCCCAGTGGCCCCAGTACGCCCGCACCGTGCGCGCCTCGGTGCTGGCGGAACGCAGGAAGGAGTATGTCGAGGCGGCGCGGGTTGCTGGCTTCCCCTCCCACCGGATTATTCTCGGCCAGATCTTCCCCAATACCCTGTCACCGATCCTGGTGCTGTCCACAATCCAGGTGGCAAACGCTGTGATGAGCGAAGCGGCGCTCTCCTTCCTCGGACTGGGTATGCCGATTGACCGACCGTCCCTGGGGTCGCTGATCAACTCGGGATTTGAGTTCATCTTCAGCGGCGCCTGGTGGATAACCGTGCTGCCGGGGGTGCTGCTGGTTATCCTGGTGCTGTCCATCAACCTGCTTGGAGACTTCCTGCGGGATGTCTTCAATCCGAAGCTGTACAAGGGGTAGACCATGGCCAAACTGCTGGAAGTCAGGGACCTGGTCATCAGGTTCGGTCTGCGCACCGGCGAGGTGACCGCCACCAGTGGTGTCAGCTTCTCCCTCGACAGGGGGGAAAGGCTCGGGCTGGTCGGAGAATCGGGCGCCGGCAAGTCGGTGACCGGCTTTTCGATCATCAACCTGATCAGCAAGCCCGGCTATATCGCCTCGGGCGAGGTCAATTTCAACGGAGAGAACCTGGCGCGGGTAAGCCCTGAGCGCATGCGACAGATTCGCGGCAACCGCATCAGCATGATCTTCCAGGATCCGATGATGACGCTCAACCCGGTGCTGACCATCGGCACCCAGATGACCGAGGTGCTGCACCGTCATCGACCCGAACTGAGCAGGGAGCAGGCGCGCGACATTGCACTCGACAAGCTGCGCAAGGTGCACATCCCGTCGCCGGAAAAACGACTGGAGCAATATCCGCACGAGTTTTCCGGCGGCATGCGGCAGCGCATCATCATCGCCATAGCGCTTCTGACCGACCCGGAACTGATCATTGCCGACGAGCCGACCACCGCCCTTGATGTCACCATCCAGGCCGAGATCATGGACCTGCTGATGGAGCTGTGCGAGAAGGACGGCATGGGCCTGATCCTGATCACGCATGACCTGGCGGTTGTCTCGCAGGTGACCCAGAACATCGCGGTGATGTACGCCGGACGGATCGTGGAAAAGGGGCCGACCTCGCGGGTGATCGCGCAGCCGCAGCACCCGTACACCCGGGGCCTGATCGCCGCCCTGCCGCAATCGAGCCGGCACGGCGAGAGGCTCAACCAGATTCCCGGCATGATGCCGACCCTGAAGGATATGCCACCGGGCTGTGCCTTCAACCCACGCTGCCCGCATGTCATGGAGATCTGTCACCGGCAGATACCTGCCCTGCGACCGGGAAGCAACGGCAACATGGCCGCCTGCCACCTCTACCCCGAGGAGAACGCCCATGAGTGAAAGTCTGCTCAGCGTCCGCAACCTCACCAGGCATTTTGATATTTCCGGTGGCCTGCTCGACCAGATTCGATTCAGCGGAGGCAGGTTTCACCGGCAGAAGACCCTGGTGCGGGCGGTGAACAACATCAGTTTCGATATCCTGCCTGGGGAGACCTTCAGCGTGGTCGGCGAGTCGGGCTGCGGCAAGTCGACCCTGGGACGCACCATCATGGGTCTCTACGCGCCGAATGCCGGCGAAATTCACTACCGGGGAGACCGGATCGACAACCTTGATCCGCGTTCGCTGCTTCCCTATCGCCGCAAGATGCAGATGGTCTTCCAGGACCCCTACGCCTCTCTCAATCCGCGCAAAACCATACGCCAGACCCTGGAAGCGCCGTTGCGCTATCACAACCCGAAGCTTTCGAATGGCGAAGTGCAGGACCGCATCGAGGAAGTGATGCTGCAGGTCGGCAGTGATCCCCAGTGGATCAGCCGCCTGCCCCATGAATTCTCCGGCGGCCAGCGTCAGCGCATCTCCATCGCCAGGGCCCTGATCGTCGATCCGGAATTCATCGTTGCCGACGAGCCGATATCGGCCCTGGATGTTTCCATCCAGGCGCAGATTCTCAACCTGATGATGGACCTGCAGCAGCAGCGCGGCCTGGCCTACCTGTTCGTCGCCCATGACCTGTCGGTGGTGGAGCATATCAGCGACCGGGTCGGCGTGATGTACCTCGGCACCATGTGCGAACTGGCCGAAACCGCCGCCCTGTTCGAGAACCCCCGGCATCCGTACACCAGGGCACTGATGAGCGCCATTCCGCGCCTTGGAGGGGGGCCCGGCGGGCATGTGCGCCTGCGCGGGGAGGTGCCGACGCCGATCAATCTGCCGTCCGGCTGTGTTTTTCACGGCCGCTGTCCGCACGCCAACGATCGTTGCCGGGTTGAAATCCCTGGCCTGCGTCGGCTGGACGACGGCCGTCAGGTCGCCTGCCACGGGGTGGAGGAAGGGCGGATTTAGTCTCGGTTGCGGGTCTGTTCGCGCCGACTCAGCGCATGCCGATGCGGGTGAGAAAACGCCCGATGTTGCGGTTGAGGAAGTGCTCGCGCGGCAGGGCGGCAATCGGCGGGGTCTTGCGCTGGCCGAGCTGGACCAGCAGGTCAATGATCTGCTGGTTGCGTTCCATCTTCAGCCCCTTGCGCAGGGCGCGCAGTGCCTTGAGCTTCTGACCGGCCGCCAGGTAGGTTCGGCCGAGGTTGAGGTAGTGCAGGCTGTTGTTCGGCTCCTTCTGCTGGGCCGACAGGCACATGGCCACCGCCTTCTGAAACTGTTTCTTTTCTTTGGCCAGACAGTAGGCGAGGCAGGATTTGGCCGTAGGGGTGTCCGCCAGCTTGCAGGCGTCCTCGAAAAGCACCAGCGCCAGCAGGGTGTCGTTCTGTTCCAGGGCTTCGAGTCCCTGGCGGATGAGCATGCGATAGCGTTCGGTGGTCATGGCCGGCTCCCCGGTCGGCCGCGACAGCGGCCGCACAGGGAATTGTATCGCTGAATCGCCGGGGCGCAACGCTTTGACAGGAATTCCTGCAGGTGGAAGCGGATGGTCAGCCCATGCGCAGCGCGATGAAGCTGTCCAGGTCCGGGCAGAGCAGGAAGGGGTTGGTCTGTTTCTCCTGCCCCAGGGTCGCGGTCGGCGTCGGACCGTAGTCGTGTCCCGGAAAGACGGTCAGCTCGTCGGGCAGCAGCATCAGTTTCTGCAGGCTGTGATAGAGGCGCTCGACGTCGCCGCCCGGCAGGTCGGCCCTGCCGCAGCGGGAGATGAACAGGGTGTCGCCGGTGATGATGGCGTCATCGGTGCGAAAGACCACCGAGCCGGGCGAATGCCCGGGAGTGTGCAGGACCTCGACCTGGCCGTCGCCCAGCGACAGGGTCTGGCCATTGTGCAGCGGGATCTGGGCCAGCGGGATGTCGGCGTGATGGGCGGCCAGCGGCACCCCGGTGGCGCCTATGACGCGATCGTTGCCGGCGGTATGGTCGCGATGTCCGTGGGTGTTGGCCACCATCACCAGTTCCAGTTGCCGGGCCTCGAGTTCGGCCAGCAGTTGTTCGGCCGCGAAGCTGCTGTCGATGATCATCGCCTGGCGGCTCCGGTCGCAGAAGACCAGGTAGCTGAAGTTGTCGCCGCGCTCGCCGCTGATCTGAACAACCTGTAGCGCCATCTTCAGAGCCACTCCGGCTTTTCCGGTTCGATCTGGCCGACCTTGCGGATGTGGCCGTCAATGATCTTGAACTGCAGGCCGGTCTCCTGCACCGTCCACTCGTCCCCTTCCTCGGGCGGCAGGGGGAATTCGCGGCTGCCCAGGTAAAGGTCTTCGTTGTCGATCAGCCCGTACCATTCGAGCTGGCCGGTCTGCCATATCTTGGTTTTCAGCTCAAAAGCCATGAGTCTCCTCGCAGGTTTCAGGTGTGATTCTCCATCATAGTCGATGCCGGCAACGGCGGCAACGGCGGCAACGGCGGCGGTTGTGAGGGGAGTGTTTTTGGTTCTATAATCGTGCAACCACCAATTCGGAGAAAACAGATGCGCTTCACCAAGATGCACGGCCTTGGCAACGACTACGTCTACATCAACGCTTTCGAGCAACAGGTGCCCGATCCGGTTTCCCTGGCCGTGCGGGTCAGCGACCGGCACTTCGGCATCGGTTCCGACGGCCTGATCCTGATTCTCCCCTCCGGGACGGCCGATGCCCGCATGCGCATCTTCAACGCCGACGGCAGCGAGGCGGAGATGTGCGGCAACGGCCTGCGCTGCGTCGCCAAATTCGTCTACGAGCGTGGTATCAGCCGCAGCAACCCGATGCGCATCGAAACCGGAGCCGGCATCCTGACCGTTGACCTGTTCGTCGATGCCGATGACCGGGTGGAGAAGGTACGCGTCGACATGGGGCGTCCGCGCCTTGTTCGAAGCGAAATCCCCATGACCGGCCCGGCCGGCGAGCGCGCCGTCGAAATTCCCATCGAGGCAGGCGGCCAGCTTCTGAGGGCCACCTGTGTCTCCATGGGCAACCCGCACTGCGTCGTCTTTGTCGATGACGTCGATGCCTTCCCGGTGACCGAGGTCGGCCCGCTGCTGGAAACTCATCCGATGTTCCCGCGACGCATCAACGTCGAATTCGTCCAGGTGCTCAACCGCACCGAGGTGCGCCAGCGTACCTGGGAGCGGGGCGCGGGCGAGACCCTGGCCTGCGGCACCGGTGCCTCGGCGGTCACCGTGGCCGCGGTACTGACCGGCCGGTGCGAGCGGCGCATCATCAACCACCTGGCCGGCGGCGACCTGGAACTGGAGTGGCTCGAGGATGGCCCGGTGCTGATGACCGGCCCGGCAACCGAGGTCTTTTCCGGGGAGTTTGAGGCATGAGCGGCTGTCCCATGTGCCGGCGCTGGCAGGATGAGCCCGACCTGCGTATCGCCGAACTGGAACTCTGTCATGTCACCCTGAACCGGGACCAGTTCTTTCCCGGCTACACGCTGGTCCATACCCGCGACCATGTCACCGAACTGTTCCATCTCGATGCCAGTGCCCGGCACAGGCTGATCGACGAGGTCAGCCGCGTGGCCGGGGCCCTGGCCGAGGTCTTCAGGCCGACCAAGATGAACTACGAACTGCTCGGCAACATGGTGCCGCACATCCACTGGCATCTGGTGCCCCGCTTCGACGGTGATCCCCTGTGGCCGACGCCGATCTGGAGCAGGCCGCACGAGGAGGTGCATCTGGAGGCCGACGCTTTGCGGGAGCGCATCGCCGCCATCCGTTCGGCTCTCGGCCTGCAAGGCGGTCCGGCATGAAGGCGATCCTGTTCGACCTCGACAATACCCTCTATCCGCCCGAGCGCGACCTCTTCTCCCTGATCGACGTGCGCATCAACCGCTACATGGAGGAGGTTGTCGGCATCGCCGCGGACCAGGTCGACGGCCTGCGCCGGCGCTACTGGCGCGACTACGGCGCCACCCTGCAGGGGCTGGTGCGTCACTACCGCATCGACCCTGAGGACTACCTGCACTACGTTCACGATGTCGACGTCGCAGAACGTCTCGATCTCGATGCCGAACTGGCCGACAGGCTGGCGGCTCTGCCGGTTCCCTGCTTCGTCTTCACCAACGGTTCGAGCGACCATGCCGGGCGGGTTCTCGACGCGCTCGGGATCGCCGAGCATTTCGACGGCATTTTTGATATCCGCATCGCCAACTACCAGCCGAAGCCGAACGTCGATCCCTACCAGGGTGTCCTCAAGGCCCTGGAACTGCCGGCCGGCAGCTGTGTCATGGTGGAGGATTCCCTCGACAATCTGCGTACCGCCAAGCAGCTGGGGATGACGACCGTACTGGTCGGTGTCGGCCCGGCCGCGGACTTCGTCGATCATCACACCGAAGACATCCGGGAGGCGGCCGGCCTTCTGGACCGCCTGCACGCCGTCTCCGCCGGAGCGGTATCATGAAGCCGCTGGTCGGTGTCCATGCCTCCATCGCCGGCGGCATCGATAAAGCCATTGGCCGTGGCGAGGCCCTGGGCTGCACGGCGCTGCAGATCTTTACCAAAAACGCCAGCCAATGGGCGGGCAAACCTCTCGATCCGGAGCGGGTCGCCGCGTTCCGGGCTGCCTGGCAGGCAAGCCCAATCGTCACGGTTCATGCCCACGACAGCTACCTGATCAACCTGGCCGCCCCCGATGACGGCAAGTGGCGTCGGTCGATGCTTGCTTTCATCGACGAGATGCGGCGCTGCCGTGACCTCGGTGTTCCGGGGCTGGTGATGCACCCGGGCGCCCATCTCGGGCAGGGCGAGCAGGCGGGTCTGCAGCGTGTCGCCGATGCGTTCCGGCAGATTCTGGCCGAGGCCCCGTCGGGCGTCCGCATCCTGCTGGAGACCACCGCCGGCATGGGCAGCCACCTCGGCTGGCGTTTCGAGCACCTGGCCGAGATCATGGAACTGGTGCCGGAGCATGATTTCGGAGTCTGTTTCGATACCTGTCATGTCTTCGCCGCCGGCTACGACCTGTCGACCCCGGAAGGTTATGACCGGACCATGGCCGAATTCGATCGCCTGGTCGGCTGTGACCGCATCGCGCTGTTTCACGCCAACGACAGTAAAAAGGCCTGCGGCAGCCGGGTCGACCGGCACGAGCATGTCGGTCGCGGCTGCATCGGCGAGACCGGCTTTGCCTGCCTGATGCGCGACGCGCGCTTTGCCGAGGTGCCGAAGATCCTGGAAACTCCGCCGGGTGAGGACAACTGCGAGGATCGACGCAATCTGGCGCTGTTGCGAAAACTGGCGGAGGTCGCTGGGTAGCCAGACAGTTCGCGCCCGCCCGTCTGCTCCGGCAGTGCTCTGGTACGAAAGTAAGGGATTTTCTGCGGTTTTGCGCCTCTGCGCGAGAGTCATTTCATACCGATTCAGGTTGGGGACCTTATGCGTGCTGTGATCCAGAGAGTTTCCGAGGCCCGGGTGCGGGTTGACGGGCAGGTGGTCGGTCGAATCGATGCCGGGCTGCTGGTGCTGCTCGGGGTCGGTCGGGAGGATACCGAGCGCGATGTCGATTATCTCGCCGACAAGATTGCCGGCCTGCGCATCTTCGAGGATGAGGCCGGCAAGATGAATCTGAGTGTTCTGGATGTCGGCGGGGCGGTGCTGGCTGTTTCACAGTTCACCCTCTACGGTGACTGCCGCAAGGGGCGGCGACCGGGATTTTCCGACGCGGCCCCGCCCGAAGAGGCCGACCGGCTCTACCGGCTGTTTGTCGAGGCCCTCGAGGCCCGGGGCCTGTCGGTCGCCACCGGCATCTTCCAGGCCCACATGCAGGTTGAACTGATCAACGACGGGCCGGTGACCATGCTGCTGAGCAGCACCAGGGAGTTCTGATGGAGCAGGACGGTTTCACTCGGGACGAGGGGCGTGGCCGCAGTGCCCGCAAACGGGCCGCCAAGCAGGTCGAGGAGCATGCCCGCAGGCTGACGGAGCTTTCAGAGGCCGACCTGAGGCGTCTGACGCTTCCGGCCGAGATTGCCGCCGAACTGAATTCCGCCCGGCAGACCCGGGGGCATTCCTCGAAAAAACGAGCGGTCAAGCACCTGGCCGGGCTGCTGCGCCGGGACGAAGCGTGCGCCGCGGCCGTGGCCGAGTTTCTCGCCGGGGAGGACGCCGGACGCTACCGGGAGGCAGCCCGCTTCCAGAGCCTCGAGGCCTGGCGCGATCGCCTTTGCGCTCGCGAAACCAGTGATGAGGGGCTTGCGGAGTTGCGCCGGCTCTGCCCCGAACTGGTCGATGGCGCCTTCGAGCGCCAGGTGCGCGCGGCGCGCAACGGCGACCGGTCTGCCGCCCGAGCCGTGTTTCGCCGCCTGCGCGACGCGGGCGACCGCCTTGTTGAAAACGGCAAATGAAACGATAGAGTGTTGGCAGGGTTCCCCAAAAAAAGGAGCTTTGCCATGCGTTTTTTCTGTCTGCTCGTCCCGTTCCTGCTGGCGGCCCCGCCTGCTTTCGGCCAGCTCTATCCCTGCAGGGACGACCAGGGCCGCCTGTTTGTGACCAACCGTCCCTACCAGCTGCCCCGGGGGTGCGTGCTGCTCGGGGCGCCGCCGCCCGCGGGCGGCAGCCTGAGCGTCGTTGCCCCCCTGGAGCAGGAGAGTCCCGCCGCGCGCGGGGCCATGACCGCGCCGAGCCGGATCGAGCAGCGCCGCGTCGCCCGTGAGAATCTCTGGCGGCGGCGGGCCGAACAGATCGTTGAACGCTGGCACCAGGCCAGGGGAGACATCTATCGGGCCGGACGCAGCGGTGAACGTCGCACCGCCCGCGACAGTCTCGAATTGCTTCGAGAGCGCCGTCGCGCCCTGATCGATGAGGTGCGCCGGGAGGGGCGTCCGGCCATGGTTCGCTGGATCGAGGAGCGCCTCGGAGAACTGGACCGGCAGTGAGCCCCTGGAGTCGCGCAACGAAAAAGCCCGCCTGTCCGGCGGGCTTTTTCGTTGCCAGTATGTCACTTCGGTTTAAAGAGCCTTCTTGATCAGGTTTTCGAGCTGGTTCTTGGGCACCGCGCCCACGACCTGGTCGACCACCTTGCCGTCCTTGAACAGGATCAGGGTGGGGATGCCGCGCACGCCGAACTGACCCGGGGTCGCCGGGTTCTCATCGACATTGAGCTTGCCGATCCTGACCTGACCGTCGAATTCCTCGGCGAGGCTGTCAACCACCGGGGCGATGGCTTTGCAGGGAGCGCACCAGGACGCCCAGAAATCGACCAGCACAGGGGTGGCGGACTGCAGGACTTCGCTGTCGAAACTGTCGTCGGTCAGTTCCAGAACTTTATCGCTTGCCATGTTCAGTTTCTCCTTCTGTTGCGTGGGATCGCGGATAAATTGCGTTTTTGCAATGATAAAGGAGACTGGCGAAAAATCAAGGGGGACGGCCCTTTACGCCCGTGGCCATGCTTGACAGCCTTGAGCGGCCTTCCTATTCTGCCGATATCCTAAGTTCTGACGGGAGTTCCAGATGCCACAGACCAGACTGCTCGACTCTCTGCGCCGGACCTGTGACCTGACGGCGGAAACCTTCGAAAAACAGGCCGGAGAGCTGACCCGGCTTTCCGGTGCCATCGTCGAGGCCTTCCATCGTGATGGCCGCCTGTTTGTCGCCGGTTCAGGCAACCTGACCCAGATTGCCGCGCTGGTCGAGGCCTACTTTGTCGACCGGTTGACATCCTTCGAGCGTCCCCCGCTTCCGGCCGTTGCCCTGGGGCAGAATCTACCCCTGGGGACGGCTCTTGATCAGCACGGCCGGTCGGCCGAACGCCTGGCTCGTCCCTTCAGCATGCTGGCCCGAAGCGGGGATTTGCTGCTGATGTTCGCAGACGGTAGCCATGATCCGGCCCTTGAGGCCCTGGGTCAGGCGGCGGCCGATCTGGGCTGCCCGACCACCCTGGTACGGCCGGAACGGCTCGACTGGACCGGGCCGCCGGTCGAATTCTGCTTCCAGCTGCCCACGGATCATGACGGCGAACAGGTCGAACTGTCGCTGCTGTTCGGCCGGCTGTTGTGCGAACTGGTGGAACGCGGACTTTTTCAGGCGGTCTGAGGGTGGCTCTCTACCCGGTCATGCTCGAGCTCGCCGGCCGCCTGAGCGTGGTGGTCGGTGCCGGTGCCGTCGGCATGCGCAAGACGCGTGTCCTGCTCGAGGCCGGCGCACGGGTGCGGCTGGTGGCGCCGGACAGAGCCGACGCCTTCGAGCATCCGGACCTTGAGTGGCGGCCGCGAAACTACCGCCCGGGTGATCTCGACGGGGCCTGTCTGGCCTTCGCCGCCACCGGGGATGCCCGGGTCGATCGCCGGGTGGCTGCCGATGCGCGTGCTGCCGGCATTTGGGTCAACCTGGCGGCCGACCCTGAGCGTGGCGACCTGGTGCTGCCGGCGGTCCGGCGCCTCGGAGCCTTGACCCTGGCTGCGGGAACGGGGGGCGCCAGCCCCGCCCTGGCGGCCCTGGCCGCCGACCGGGCGGCCGCTGCCCTCGGTGTCGGCTGGCAGCGTTTCACCGCCCTGGCGGCGGCTTTGCGACGGGCTTCATTGACAGAAAAGAGGCGGGCAACCTATAATCGGAACGTTTTGCATCGTCTGATCGAGGACGGCCTTGTCGAACTGCTTGAACGCGGTGACCGACAGGCCGTCGACGCGCTTTTACGGCGCCATTGCGACCTTGATGGCCTGACGGACCTGGACCTCGACCGAGCGGACCTGCCACTATGAACGCCAATATCCTGCTCTACAAGATCACGCTGCTGCTCTACTTCGCCGCCACCATTCTCTACCTGGTCGATGTCATCGCCCGACGGCAGCAGGCCGGCAGGGTCGGCCGCTGGCTTCTGGTCGGAGGCCTCGTCACCCACCTGGCTGCTGTCGCGGCCCGCTACATGGTGGCCGGACACGCGCCGGTGGTCAACCTTAACGAATCCCTCTCCTTTTTCGCCCTGGCCCTGGTGGTTATCTACCTGCTGTTCGACCTGAAATACCGGCTGACGATTCTGGGCGCCTTCTGCTGTCCCCTGGCGCTGGCGATGATGATCTTCGGCGCGGCCGCGGGGCCCGTCTCGACCGCCAACCCGGCCCTTGACAGCTGGTGGTTTCCGGTGCACATCACCCTGGCCTTCGCCGGTTACGCCGTCTTTACCCTCGCCGCCGCTGCCGGGGTGATGTACCTGATGCAGGAGCGCATGCTCAAGAGCAAACGCTTTTCCGGCCTCTACTACCGGCTGCCGTCCCTGGACGTGCTCGACAGCATCAACTACAAGTGCCTGACGTTCGGCTTTCCGCTCATGACCATGGGGATCATCTCCGGCGCCGTCTGGGCCAATTCCGCCTGGGGCGGCTACTGGCGCTGGGATCCGAAGGAGACCTGGGCGCTGATTACCTGGTTCCTCTATGCCGCCCTGCTGCACGGCCGACTCACCATCGGCTGGCGCGGCCGGAGGGCCGCCATTTTCGCCATCATCGGCTTTCTCTGCCTCCTGTTCACCTTCCTCGGCGTCAACGTCATGATGTCCGACCTGCACAGCTTCAACGCTCTGGAGGGCAGGTAGGAGGCCTGGAAGTTCCATGAATATTATTGTCGTCGGTCTCAGTCACCATACCGCCCCGGTCGAGATTCGCGAGCGGGTCGCCTTCGCTCCCACCGATATGGAGACCCCCCTCGGGCAGGTGGTCGCGCTGCCGGAAATCTCCGAAGCGGTGATCGTGTCGACCTGCAACCGGGTCGAAATCTACGCGACCGCCAAAGATGCCGATGCCGGCATCGCCGTCCTGCGCCGCTTTTTGGCTCGCTATCACGGCCTCGAGGATGACCTGCTGCTCCCCCACCTGTACGACTACCAGGGGGCCGACGCCATCCGCCACGTCTTCCGGGTCGCCTCCAGCCTCGATTCCATGGTCATCGGTGAGCCGCAGATTCTCGGCCAGATCAAGACGGCCTACGGCTACGCCAGCGAATTCAAGACCGTCGGCCTGGTGCTCAACCGCTTCCTGCACAAGGCCTTTTCGGTCGCCAAGCGGGTCAGAACCGAAACCAACATCGCCGGCAACGCCGTCTCAGTATCCTTCGCGGCCGTGGAACTGGCCCGTAAGATCTTCGGCAACCTCGACGG
>RFIO01000511.1 GCA_003695205.1 Deltaproteobacteria bacterium | reverse complement strand
GCGCGGTCGTGATCGGGTTCCTGCCGCAGTTCCTGTCGATCTCCAAGGAATATGTCGGCATGGTCTTCGGCGGCAGTTCGGTCGCCATTCCGGGGCTCGAGGTCGGCGTGTTCGGCCTGATCCTGATCGCTTTCATCCTGTTCGAACCGATGGGACTCTATGGCCGCTGGCTGAAGATCCGCACCTGGTTCGAGCTGTTCCCGTTCTACCGCAAGGACATGTTCAAGCGGCAGAAATCGTATCTCAAGACGGAGCGCCTCAGATGAGCCTGCTGGAGTTCGAAAACGTCACCTTGAAATTCGGCGGCCTGACGGCGGTGAACAATCTGTCCTTCGAGGTCGAAGAGGGCGAAGTCTTCGCCATCGTCGGCCCGAACGGCGCGGGCAAATCGACGGTGTTCAACCTGATCTCGCGGTTCTACGACCCTTATGCGGGCCGGATCCGGTTCGACGGGCACGACCTGTTGCAGGTGAAGCCTTCCGGCGTGGCGGCCTATGGCGTGGCGCGCACCTTCCAGAACATCGAACTGTTCGACCACGCCACGGTGCTGGACAACCTGCTGGTGGGCCGCCACCGGCACCGCAGGACCAGCCTGCTGTCCGAACTGTTCTTCACCCCCTCGGTGAAGAAGCAGGAATTGCAGAACCGGCACGTGGTGGAAGAGATCATCGACTTTCTCGACCTTCAGCCCTATCGCGACAAGATGATCGCGGGCCTGCCCTACGGCGTGCGCAAGGTGGTCGAAGTGGCGCGCGCGCTCGCGACCGAACCCAAGCTGCTCTTGCTGGACGAACCGGCCTCGGGCCTGTCGGTGGAGGAGACCACCGACATGCGCTGGTGGATCGACGACATCCGCCGTCAGATGGGGATCACCGTCCTGATGGTGGAACACGACATGGGGCTGGTCAGCGGCGTGTCGGACCGCGTGCTGGCGATGGCCGACGGCGCGAAACTGGCGCTGGGCACGCCGGCCGAGGTGCAGTCCGACCCCGCCGTGATCGAAGCCTATCTGGGGAG
>RFIO01000510.1 GCA_003695205.1 Deltaproteobacteria bacterium | reverse complement strand
GTCGGGTCAAGGCCCTTGCCGACGCGGCGCGGGAAGCCGGCCTGTCGTTCTAAGGTAGAGGAGGAGATCCTTGCAACGCAATGATCAGGTGGAAAACGAACTGATTGATCGCGTCATCCACATCAACCGGTGCGCGAAGGTGGTCAAGGGTGGCCGGCGTTTCAGTTTCTCGGCTCTGGTCGTGGTCGGTGACGGCAACGGGCAGGTCGGTTACGGTCTCGGCAAGGCCCGCGAGGTGCCGGAGGCGATTCGCAAAGGGGTCGAGAAGGCACGCAAGAACATGATCCAGGTGCCTCTCAAGGGCAAGACCGTCCCCTATGACGTGGTTGGCAAGTACGGTGCCGGCAAGGTGCTGCTCAAAAGTGCCTCCGAAGGTACCGGCGTCATCGCTGGCGGCCCGGTGCGTGCCGTGCTTGAGGTCGCCGGTGTCGGTGACATCCTGTCCAAATGCCTCGGGTCCAACAACCCGCACAATGTCGTCAAGGCGACCATGGACGCCCTGGGCAAAATCAAGAGCGAGGAGACCATCCTGCAGCGTCGCGGCATCGCCGGGGCCCAGGAAGGCTAGCTGGAGACGGACCAATGGCCAATGAACTGAAAATTACTCTCAAGCGCAGCCCCATCGGCCGCGCCGCCTATTTCGGCAAGGTGCTCAAGGGGCTCGGTCTGACGAAACTGAACAAGACCGTGGTACTCAAGGACACTCCCGAAATCCGCGGGATGATCGCCAAGGTCTCGCACATGGTTTCGGTCGAGGACTAACGTTCTACAAGGAATGGCATCATGGATCTGAGCAATCTCAAACCGGCTATCGGTTCGACAAAAAACAGGAAGAGAATCGGCCGCGGCCCCGGTTCCGGTACCGGCAAGACCGCCGGCAAGGGACACAAGGGCCAGAACGCCCGCTCCGGCGGCGGTGTCAAGGCCGGCTTCGAAGGCGGTCAGATGCCGATGCAGCGGCGTCTGCCCAAGCGCGGCTTTACCCCGCTGAAGAAGAAGGTCTACGCACTGGTCAACCTGCGCGACCTCGATCTGTTCGAGGCCGGCAGCACCGTCGATGTGGCGGCCCTTGGCAAGGCAGGCCTGATCAACAAGGTCGGTGACGGTGTCAAGGTTCTCGGGGACGGTGAACTCACCAAGGCCCTGACGGTACAGGCACACAAGTTCAGCAAATCGGCCGTCGAAAAGATCGAAGCAGCCGGCGGCAAAGCCGAGGTCATCTAAACCGTGTTCAAATATCTGCAGAATATTTTCTCGATTCCGGAGCTTCGGCGGCGCGTCCTGTTTACGCTTGGGATGCTTGCCGTCTACCGCGTCGGCTGTCATGTGCCGACCCCCGGTATTGACGCCGGCGTGCTGGCCAAGTTCTTCGAAGGGACCCAGGGGACCCTGCTCGGCCTGGTCAGTGCCTTCACCGGCGGCGCCCTCCAGCGCATGACGGTCTTTGCGCTCGGGATCATGCCCTATATTTCTGCCTCGATTATTCTGCAGCTGCTCACCGTCGTGTTCGAACCGGTCGAGCGTCTCGCCAAGGAAGGTGAGCAGGGGCGCAAGACGATTACCAAATGGACACGCTACGGGACCATCATCCTGAGCGTGATCCAGGGTACCGGCATTGCCGTCGGCCTGCAGACCATGACCGGTCCGGCCGGCGAGCCGGTCGTTCCCAATCCCGGCATCGGCTTCATCCTGTTGACCGTTATTACCCTGACTGCCGGTACCGCCTTCATCATGTGGCTTGGTGAGCAGATCACCGAACGGGGCATCGGTAACGGTATCTCGCTGATCATTTTCGCCGGTATCGTTGCCAACATCCCCTCGGCCCTGGTCAATACCATTCGACTGCTCAACACCGGGGAGCTCGGTCCGATCACCCTGCTGGTTATCCTGGTGATCATGGTAGCGGTTATCTGGGCCATCATCTTCATGGAGAGAGCTCAGCGCCGGGTGCCGATTCACTACGCCAAGCGCGTCGTCGGCATGCGCAACATGGGTGGCCAGACAAGCCATTTGCCGCTGAAGATCAACATGAGCGGGGTTATCCCGCCGATCTTTGCCAGCTCCATCATCATGTTCCCGGCAACCGTCGCCAACCTGGTCGACGTGCCCTGGGTGCAGAAGATCGCTTCGATGATGACCCCGAGCCACTGGCTCTACAACCTGTTTTTCGTTGCCTTCATCATCTTTTTCTGCTACTTCTACACGGCTGTCACCTTCAACCCGGTGGATGTGGCGGACAACATCAAGAAACAGGGCGGTTACGTTCCCGGTATTCGTCCGGGCAAGGCGACTGCCGAGTATATCGATACAGTGCTTGGGCGAATTACTTTCGCCGGAGCCATCTATGTATCCCTGGTCTGCGTGCTGCCGACCATTCTGATCAGCAAGCTGAACGTGCCCTTCTATTTTGGTGGCACCTCCCTGCTGATCGTTGTCGGCGTCGGCATGGATACCGCCTCGCAGATCGAGTCGCACCTGATTTCGCGTTCTTACGAGGGCTTTATGAAGGGTGTGACCCTCAAGGGACGGCGGGGGTAACCACGTGAACCTGATCCTGCTTGGACCGCCTGGCGCCGGCAAGGGTACCCAGGCGAAGATGCTGATTGATCGTTTCGGGATCCCGCAGATCTCGACCGGTGACATGTTGCGGGCGGCCGTTGCTGCTGGTACAGAGCTCGGCCTTAAGGCCAAGGCCTGCATGGATTCCGGAGCCCTGGTTCCCGACGAAGTTGTCATCGGTATTGTCGGAGAACGCCTTGCCCAGGCTGATTGCGACAAGGGGTTCATTCTTGACGGTTTCCCCCGTACCGTGGCCCAGGCCGACGCCCTCAAGCAGACCCTGGGCCAGTTGGGGAAGAGCCTCGATGCCGTCATCAGTCTTGAGGTTGACACCGAGGCGCTCGTTGAGCGGCTGACCGGCCGCCGCACCTGTCGGGCCTGCGGGCAGGGGTTCCACGTCCGCTTTGACCCGCCGGCAAAAGAGGGTGTCTGTGACGCCTGCGGCGGGGAGCTCTATCAGCGTGACGATGACAGGGAAGAGACGATCCGCAAGCGTCTGGATGTCTATCAGGAGCAGACTTCGCCCCTGATCGAGTACTACCAGCAGGAAGGTCTGCTGGCCGCCATCGACGGCATGCAGGACATCTCGGTGGTACAGGAAGATATTCTCGCTACGCTTCGGGAGGCGCGGTGATCGTCCTGAAGACCCGGCGCGAACTCGACAAGATGAGAGTCGCCGGGTTGATGGTCGCTGAAATACTCGCGATTCTGCGGGAAAAGGTTCGGCCCGGGGTCACGACCATCGAGCTGGACCGGCTTGCGGAAAAGGAATGCCGGAAAAGGAAGGCCGTACCAGCCTTCAAGGGCTATGGCGGTTTTCCTTTTTCGATTTGCGCGTCCCCCAACGAAAAGGTGGTTCACGGCTTTCCCAACGCCGAGCCGCTCAAGGAAGGGGATATTCTGAGTATTGATTTCGGGGTGCTGTACGACGGTTTCTATGGTGATTCAGCTGTCACCCTTGCCGTCGGCACAATCCCGAAGGATCGACAGAGACTGCTGGAAGTGACTGAGCAGTCGCTTTATCGCGCCATCGAACAGATGCAGGAGGACAACCGCCTCGGAGATGTCTCCCACGCGGTTCAGGCCTGTGTCGAACCTGAAGGGTTCAGCGTGGTGCGCGAGTTCGTCGGTCATGGCATCGGTCGCAAGCTGCACGAGTCGCCCCAGGTGCCGAACTTCGGTCCGGCGGGGCACGGGCCGAAGCTGAAGGCCGGCATGGTTCTGGCCATCGAGCCGATGATCAACGCGGGACGAGCCGGGGTTCGCATTCTCGACGACGGCTGGACCGCCGTCACCGTCGATGGTCGGGACTCGGCCCATTTCGAGCATACGGTCGCGCTGACGGACAACGGACCTGAAATTCTGACCCGGCTGGCATGACCGGTCGGTGTGATTCGCACGTAGAGGCAAGAAAAGGAAACGGACCATGAAAGTTCGAGCTTCGGTCAAGAAGATCTGCGACAAATGTAAAGTCATCAAGCGCAAGGGTGTCGTTCGTATTATCTGCGAAAATCCCAAGCACAAGCAGAGACAGGGGTAAAGGAGCAAGACATTGGCACGTATAGCTGGTATTGATTTGCCGAGGAACAAGCGGATCGAGGTCGCCCTG
>RFIO01000509.1 GCA_003695205.1 Deltaproteobacteria bacterium | reverse complement strand
GCGCCGTTCCAGCCCCAGGCGCAGCCGGTAGCCGATGTCCTCTCCAATATCAGGCACGCAGAAAGCATCGGGGCGGGTTCCCCTGTCCCAGATCACCCGTACCAGGCCCAGATTCGATTCAGGCTGAATCCCTTCGACATAGGGCGTCGCTGGTGGCGGCGGTGCGCAGGACGTGATTCCCAGCAGGATCAGGGCTGTCAGACAGGCGCGCAGATTCATGTCAGCTCCCGATTTTGTCCCTGGGAACGAAGTCGAGGGAGACCGAGTTGATACAATAGCGCTTGCCGGTCGGTTCAGGCCCGTCATCGAAGACATGCCCCAGGTGGGAGTCACAGCGGGCGCAGACGCACTCGTTGCGAATCATGAAGAAACTGGTATCGACGGCCAGGACGACATTCTCCTCGGCGACGGGACGATAGAAGCTCGGCCAGCCGGTTCCTGAATCGTACTTGGTTTTGGCATCGAACAGGTCAAGTCCACAGCAGACACAGCGGTAGATGCCGTCCTCGTGGTTGTTCCAGTATCGGCCGCTGAAGGGTGCCTCGGTCCCTTTTTCCCGGGTCACATGGTAGGCCTCCGGCGAAAGCTGCCGGCGCCATTCGTCCTCTGTCTTCTCAACCCTGTCAGTCACGAAGTATCCTCCCCTGCTTACGGAAAAGAGCTTGATTTTTTTGTCGTTGGCCGCCCGCAACAGTCCCGGTCTTAATCCCAGTCCGCCAACCAGAACGGGCAGGGTGGCCAGTGCCTTGAGGATATCTCGTCGGAGCATAGATGACCTCCATTGTCTCTTTTGCCCAGCATAGCACATTCGCAACCTGCCAGGGAGGCGACCAAAAAAAGTCACACCGCCTTTACAACCCGTTTTCAGCTGTTAGTATCTTACCATTATGCTCAGGTATAGCCAGGCCCCGACAGATCGGCGACCGGAGGGGATGGATTTCGATCCGCACGGGTCAACACAGACAGTCGCCAGGAGAAAACCAGGAGAGACAATCATGATGAGAAAAAAACTGTTCACGCTGTTGTGGGTTGTTGCGGCCCTGTCCCTCAGCGCCTGTGCCGGCATGCGGATGGGGTCGGGCGGTTCTGCTTTTACCCCGGCGGATCTGCCCACCGGCAAGTACCAGGCGAAAGTAGACAATGCGGCCTTTATCCTCGATGCCTCGGCGACCATGGTCCTGGAATCGGGAGAACACTTTGCACGTGCCAAGCAGATGCTTTCCAGTTTCAACCAGAGCGTGCCGGCTGATGTCAGTTTCAATGGCGCGCTTCTGAGCTTCGGCCACCACACCAGTCAGTCATCCGCCTTGAGTGCAACGGCTTGGGGACCTTCCCCGTACAACAAAGGGGCTTTTGCCAAGGGGCTTGACGGGATCAAGGCGGCCGGCGGTAACAGCCCGCTGGCTCATGCCCTGTTCGCCGCCGCGGATCAGCTCAAGACCGCGGGAGGCAAGTCGGCCATCGTCATCGTCAGTGACGGCATGCAGATGGCCAACGCGCCGGCCGCAGCCAGGCATGTGGTTGAAAAGCTCAACGGCAACGTCTGCATCTACACGGTCTTTGAAGGCAATTCGGCCGCCGGGCGAGCCCTGCTCAAGCAGGTTGCCGACGCGAGCAACTGTGGTGGTGCCGTTGATGCGGCCAGCCTGCAGAGTGCCGCCGGCATGGGGGCCTTTGTCGAGCAGGTTCTGCTGACCGACCGGCCGATGGCCAAGGCGGCGCCGATGGACAGCGATGGCGATGGTGTTCTGGATGACCGCGACAAGTGTCCGGATACACCGCGCGGCGAATTCGTCGACGAGGACGGCTGCAGCCTGAAGCTGACCCTGCACATCAACTTCGATTTTGACAAGGCGGATATCAAGCCCGAGTTCAAGGACGACCTCGACCGGGCCGCGGCCTTCATCAAAAAGCACAGCCAGGTCCCCTACAT
>RFIO01000508.1 GCA_003695205.1 Deltaproteobacteria bacterium | reverse complement strand
TGGGGTAAACAGGGAGCCCGATGCCACCCTAGCTCAGCTGGTAGAGCAACTGATTCGTAATCAGTAGGTCGAGGGTTCGAGTCCCTTGGGTGGCTCCAGATTTCAAGGGGTTGGCGGTTTTCGCCAGCCCCTTTTCCGTTGAATTCAACAACATCGGTTGTCGCACCGGCAGACACTGCGTCATCCGCCCCTGGCAACGCACCGGGGGCGTCAGGCAAAGACAAAAAAGCCTGGCAAGCCGGCACCGATTCGTGCTAACTTGTATACAGTATACTGTTTTGCTCAGGAGGAGTGCGGTTTCATGCGACAGCTGGATCTCAAGCAAGCCATCAGGGAAGCCATCCAGACCGAAAAGGACGCGATGGATTACTACAACTTCGCCGCCGAGAAGGCCTTCGACGAGCGGGTGAAGAAGACCTTCGAAATTCTCGGCCGCGAGGAGCGTCAGCACGCCCACACCTTCTATGAGGCCTACCCCGGCGACGACCTGCCCGACTTCGATACCATGATGGCCGAGGCGCCCGACACCAGCTCCTCCTGGTGGCATGCCCTGCAGAAAACCCTGGTGAGCGATTTCGATGAACGCCTCGCCCTGGAACTCGCCATCGAGCAGGAAGAGATGCTGGAAAAGCAGCTGCGCGCCATGGCCGAACGCATTGATGATGAAAAGGTGCGCAACATCTACCTGGCCAACGCCAACTCGACCCATCAGCACCTGCTGCTGGTCGAAGAGGACTATCGCGGCCTGCTTGGCCAGTCGTCCTGAACACTTTTCACAGATTCAAGCAAAAGCCCGGCGCGCCCCGCCGGGCTTTTGCTTTTTCCACGACCACGGCGACTCAGTGCACCACCCAGTCGCTCAGCGCCTGCATCCTCCCCTGCGGGTCGAAACCGACGACATAACACCCCTTGGAGGCAAACCTCTGGCCGGGACCGAAACTGAGACGCGGGTAATCGGCAATGGCATAGGTTTCGTCGTTCATCATGTCGATGATGTCGAGCAGGTAGTCGCGGTAGAAGTCGCTCTGCATGTGCATCAGCACGCCCGAAAGCATCCAGCCGATGAAATAACCGCGACTTTGAACAGCGGGATGGGTCATCTCGATGCCACGCCCCTTAAGCCAGATGGCCACCAGACGGCGGTATCGGGCCTGCTGCTCGGGGAGCCGCCATGGCCAGGTAACCCGGAGCCGGCCGCGCAGATTTTCCGGAGGTGATTCGGCCAGTTCAGGGGCTAGACGGTGCAGCAGGTAGTAAGGGGCTTTCGAGCGGCTGTCCGCCTGCCGCAACAGAGCGGGGCGGATTTCGTCACCGGCCAACAGCACCACAGGTCGGCCGGCCCAGTTGGCGGCATGCTTCTGCCAGTCAGCGACCGGAATCGCCTCAGGCACCTGGCCGGCGATACGCCGCCAGGTTTCAAGATAGAGGTCCCTGGCCCGCGCCGCCATCGCGTCATCTCCAACTACGAGAACCGGCTCCGGGCCCTCAAGTCGGGCCAGGTAACGCGCAAGGGCATCTGTTTCCTGGGCCAGCCCCCGGTCGAAGTAGATGGTGTACCAGTTCTCCTCCTCCAGCGCCGGCCGCTCGGTCATGGGGAAGACCGCCGGCAACCGATGCTGCTCGCAGAACCGCTGGATCGGCGCCCAGTCCCCCTGTGCCATGCCACCGATCAGGGCGAATACCGGCTGTTTCCGGTAGAGTCGTTCCAGTTGTCGCGGCCAGCTCTCTGGATCCCCGTCGAGTCTCCAGACCAGGAGTTCCAGGCGGCGCCAGGCCTGGGTCATATGGCGGCGGTAGAAAACTCCCTTGCGCGCACGCTCGGTCGGTCGGCGGTTGGGCAGGTTGCGGTCGCGCACGTAGGCCTGCAGGGTCTTCACCATGGCATCGGCCGCGGCCGGGTCGACCGGGCCCGCAATGACGGTGGCGAAGGTCAGGCTCTCGTCGGTCACGCCGGGCGACGGTTCAGCCGACAGATGCCTGAGGTAGTAGACGAGGATCTCCATATCCTCGTCCTCCAGCAGGTAGAGGGGCATGGTCGGCGCCAGCTGCCGACCCGAGGAATCGACTCCGGTCCAGATGACCTTTGCCAGAGTATCGTCGGTGTAGGCCGGTCTGAGCAACGGCGGCCGGAAGGACTCCGGGATATCCTGCCAGGGGGGGATGGTCTCGGACGGCGCGCGCGTGTAATCCTGAAACAGCTCGGTGGCATTGACCGGCGGGGTCACCACCGAACCCTCCACCGAACCGAGGCCGCTGCGCAGGTGACAGGACTGGCAGCTGAACATGGTGCCGAGAACCGGGATGTCCCCCTGGACCAGCGCCTCCATCGGTTCGCCGCTGGGCAGAATCCCCTCGCGATACATGCGCTCGCCCAGTCGCAGCGCCTCCTCTTCCGGATAACCGCCGACCAGCTTCTGCGCCCATGCCTGCGGAGTCCCAAGGCACAGCAGCAGTGATGCCGCCAGAACCAATCCTCGCATCGTCACCTCACTCGGGATAGTAGCGCCGGAATTCCTTCATCAGGTCGCGCGTACCGACAAGGCCGTAGATACGCACCCAACCGCCGTCGGGCTTGCGGATGAAGATCAGCGGGTAGTGTTCCATCTTGTCGGGCACGAAAGCGTCGAAAGCCTTCATCACGGCGACAATATCGTCGCGACTGCCGGTGAGAAAGGTCCATCCCGGCCTGGCCCGGTAGCGGGCCGCGTAGTTGGCCAGCACTTCGGGGCTGTCATGCTCGGGGTCGATGGTGAAGGAGAAGAAGCGGGCCTTCTGCCCGGTTTTGGCGAATTTTTTCTGCAGGTTGGCAAACCCGGCCGACATCACCGGACAGATGGTGGTGCAGGTGGCATAGATAAAATCGACCAGCACCGGTTCCCCGGTTTTCAACAACTCATCGAGCTGAACGCGATTGCGTTGCTGGTCGACCAGTTCCACC
>RFIO01000507.1 GCA_003695205.1 Deltaproteobacteria bacterium | reverse complement strand
GATTGGGGGTAGAGCGGGGGAAATCCCCCTCCGATGTGCCGGTGCGCGGCCGGCCTGTCCCCGGTCCACAGTCACCGATCGCCACTCAGGGGGAGGACAAAAATCCTGCCCCCCCTGTTTGATGCCGGCGTGACCGACCTTGTGGTCGAACCGCTCAACCCGAGAATCCTGGCCAACAGGGTCCGAATGCTGGTGCGCGCCGGACGCCTGACGCGCGATCTGCGCCTGAGCGAGCAACGTCTGCTTGGTGCCCAGCGGGCGGCGCGTTTCGGCTGCTGGGAATGGAACCTGGCGAGCAACAGGTTCTGGTGCTCGGAAGAGCTGTTGACCCTGCTCGGACGCCAGGGACAGGTCGAGGAGTTCAGCTGCGAAACCTTTCTCGACTGTCTGCATCCCGAGGATCGCGAGGACGTCGACCGGCTGCTCTGGCAGTCCTGGAAGCGGGGCCGGGCCATGGACCTGGAACACCGGGTGCTGCGTCCGGACGGCTCGGTGCGCCATGTCCGGCACCTGGCCGAGCCGGTCGCCGACGGGCATAATGGCGGTCCGGCCATGCTGGGCGCCGTGATGGATGTGACGGCCGAACGGGAAGGAGACGAAAACCTGCGGCTGTACAAGATGGCCTTAGAGGCACTTCCGGTCGGGGTGACCATCACCGACCGTGCCGGCCGCATCCTGTTCGCCAACGAAGCCGAAGCCGGCATGCACGGTTATCGCGTCGACGAAATGGTCGGGATGAACGCCAGCGACCTCGGACCCGAAAGCCGGCGCAGGGCCCTGCATCCGGACAACTGGAAACAGCTTTCCTGCTGGCGGCGCGAGTCGGTCAACCTCAAGCGCAACGGCGAAGAATTCCCGGTGCAGCTCGCCTCGATTCTGGTGCGAGACGACCACAACCGGCCGCTCGGCCTGGTGACCGTCAGTGAGGATATCAGCGAGCGCAAGGCCTTCGAGGCGCAGATTGAAAGGCTGGCCTATTTCGACAACCTCACCGGATTGCCCAATCGGCGTCTCTTTCAGGATCACCTGCGCCAGACCCTGGCGCTGGCCCAGCGCGAAGTGCGCCAGTTCGCCGTCATCTTTGTCGATCTCGACTACTTCAAGGAAGTCAACGACAGCTTCGGGCACGCGGCCGGCGACCGGCTGCTCAGGGATGTCGCGGACCGGTTGCGACAGCTGATGCGCGAATCGGACCTGCTGGCGCGCCTGGGCGGCGATGAGTTCGTCGTGCTGTTTACCGAAATTTCCCAGCCGGAGGGGACGGTTGCGGCCCTGAAGCGCCTTCTTCATGCCTTCGAAGAACCCTTTGAGGTCGAAGGTCAGGCGGTGAACGTTTCGGCGAGCCTGGGCGTTGCTTTCTATCCCCGGGACGGCAAGAGCATCGACGATCTGCTCAAGGCGGCCGATATCGCCATGTACCAGGCCAAGGCCGAAGGGCGCAACTGCTACCGGCTGTTCAGTGACCGGGTCGACGAGGCCTTCCTGGTGCGCATGGAATTCGTGCAGAATTTCCGCCGGGCGCTCGATGCCGGCGATATTCAGCTACGTTTCCGACCCCAGTTCAATCTGAAGACGAGCGCGGTTGATGGCGCCGAAGTCCTGCTCTTTTGGGAAAGCCTTGGTGACGAGGCCGTCGATCTGCGCTCCTTCCCCACCGACATGATCGATGCCGGAGGGCAGTTTCGGCTGGCGGAGTGGTTTTTCACCACGCTGATGCGGCTGAGGCTTTCCGGTTTCGGTAATGGCTTCAAGGGATCACTGTCGCTCAGGGTGCCGCGCTGGCTGGTGAGCGCGCCCCGCTACGCCAACCTTTTCGTGGCACTGTTGCGCGACCATGATCTGCCGGCGGACGGATTCGAGTGGCTGGTGGATGCGGACTGGCTCCGTTCCGGCAGGGCGGTCGTCGATTCCCTGAACCGGTTGGCCGAGGCCGGTGTCGGCCTTGGCCTGGAAGGGAAACCGCCACTCGATGAGGAACTCGGGGAATCAGTCCGGCGCCGATGTCGACTGGTGGGCGAGCTGCACGGTGCGCGGGTTCGGCCGACCTCGGCCAAGCTGCCGAGGTCAAGCGGGCGGTACAGCTGTGCCGCAACAGTTCGCGCCGGTTGCTGCTGACAGGCATTGTCGATCAGGCAGGTGCCGACCTGGTACGCGGCGGTGCCAATATTTCCGTGCAGGGGGATTTCTACGCGCCCCTGCTCGATCTGAAGGGATGGAAGCAGCTGTTGGACAGTCGGCGCGAGCGTGCGGGCAGGACCACGGTCGAAAAGGAGTGGCTTCACCTCACCCTCGGCGGTCAGGGGTGACGTGCCCCTTGCAGCTGTCCCTCGTTGGCGTTAAGCTCGGGACGAATTCCACCGAAAGGATGGTCCCATGTCCCGACTGTTTTCCGCACTGCTTTTGCTCCTGCTCTTTCCCGTCTGCGCCCTGGCCCTCGGTCCGCGCATCGAGGTGACCACCACCGATGTCGATTTCGGTACCGTGCTGCAGGGTGACAAGGTTGAACAGGTCTTCACCTTCCGCAATGCCGGCGATGAGCCCCTGGTCATAGACCGGGTGAAAAGCTCCTGCGGCTGTACCGCCGCCCTGGTGGCCGAACGGGAGATTCCGCCGGGCGGGACCGGCGAGGTGCGGGCCACCTTCGACTCGACCCGCTTTCACGG
>RFIO01000506.1 GCA_003695205.1 Deltaproteobacteria bacterium | reverse complement strand
GCCTGCACCATGAGATTTTACACCAAACAGCACCAATTTTATTGCGGCGTCGATCTGCATGCCGATGCCATGTACGTCTGCATCCTCGATGCGACCGGCAAAATCGTTCTGCACAAGAACATCCCGACCCGCCCGAAATCCTTCCTGCGACTGATCAAACCTTACCGCGACGGCCTGGTGGTCGGCTGCGAGTGCATGTTTACCTGGTACTGGCTGGCCGACCTCTGTGCCGAGGAGGGGGTCGCATTCGTCCTCGGTCATGCGCTCTACATGAAGGCGATTCATGGCGGCAAGGCGAAGAACGATCGCATCGACTCCCACAAGATTGCCGTTCTTTTGCGTGGCGGCAGTTTTCCCCTCGCCTATGTTTATCCACAGAAGATGCGCGCCACTCGGGATCTGCTGCGGCGCCGCAATCACCTGGCGCGAAAGAGGGCGGAACTCTACGCCCATATCCAAAATACCGCGACCCAGTACAACCTGCCGGCAAAATTCCGTGATCCCATCGTCCGGGCGATGGTCGAGGTCGACCTGGCGACCATCGAGCATTACGAGGACCTGCTCGCTACCCTGGAGCGGCACTTGGAGCGCATCGCCACCCGCCACGACCCGGTGACCCTGGCGCTACTGAAATCGATTCCCGGCGTCGGCCGTATCCTCGCCATGGTGATGCTCTACGAAATCGAGTCGATCGGGCGCTTTCCCCGGGTACAGGATTTCGTCTCCTACTGCCGCCTGGTCAAGCCGGCCAAGGAGTCGAACGGCAAAAATTACGGCCATTCCGGCAAGAAGATCGGCAACGCCCACCTGCGCTGGGCCTTCGGTGAGGCGGTGGTGCTGATGCTCAAGGGCAACAAGCCGGCCCAGGAGGCGCTGCAGAGGCTCGCCAGCCGTCACGGCAAGGGGAAGGCCCTGGCGATCCTCTCGCATCGGCTGGGGCGGGCCGTCTACTTCATGCTCAAGAATCAGGAGCCTTTCGACCAGGATCGATTCCTGCGCAAGAGCGCCTGAGGCGGAGGGGGCGGATCAGCCTGAGAGTCTAACTGGATGGCAACCAGCACGGCAGCTCGACCGAAGCGGCCAATATGAAGCGAAGACTTCTGGCGGAAAAGGCCAATGCCGGGCCGCGTAAGATGTCGACCTCCGCCAGCCAGTTGTTTTTGATTGGAGATCCGTCCCGCTCCCACATTTAGGTGCGATGGTCCGACAGGACCAAAGCCGGGTTCCGCCCCTTACCCGAGCCCGACACTAACTGGGGAAAGAGAGCCACGCCGCTGCTCCTCTCTTATCCCGCCTGTTTTGAATGGGTCGGCACAAGGGCACGCGCGTGATTCCAGGCGGCAGGGTGGACCAGGTCGCAAAGACCGGCCCCTGCAACAGTCTCAACAACGAGACCTTGGAGCCTCGATAGGTGTTTGGTGCGGAATCAAGTCCGCAACCCGTGAGAATCCCAAGCCGGTGGCCGGCGGTTCGCGAAGATCAGTCGCTTGTCAAAGAACGGGAAGAGCTATTTTTCTACGTTAGCGGATCTCTTTACTCTTGACGGCCGGGGGCCTGATAGGTGTTATGCGAGCTTCTATTTCGATAAATTTAAGACAAAGGTTAAATAGCTCTCGTATGAGCCTTTACCAAACATACAGAAGCTTAGCAATACGATTATTATTGTTACAACATGGAATGCTTTGCCAGACTTTAGCCATTCCTCGTTATAAAAATATTGAGTCAAATAAGTCGTCCCTGTTCCAAGTGCAGCAGCAAGGACCCCCAATGTAAAAAAAAGAATAGCCTTTGTTAAAGAGCCGACTGCCGCACTTGCAATGCCTTTAGCCCAAATATTCCCAATGAAAGCTAATAGTGCTACGGCAGCACCACCGTTTATGAGGATTGCACTTTTGAGCGCTGCTTGGCCATACAAAAATACTGAGCGCAACATTTCAATTGAATGTTGT
>RFIO01000505.1 GCA_003695205.1 Deltaproteobacteria bacterium | reverse complement strand
CGCAGCGCACGGCGACGTATCCAAGATAGAGGACGGACAGCAGCAGGCCCGGCAGAATGGCTCCGGCAAAGAGGTTGCCGACCGACGTTTCCTTCAGGCCGGTCAGGCCGCCGTAGACCACAAGCATGATCGAGGGCGGAATCAGGATGCCGAGGGTCCCCGACGAACAGATGATGCCCGAGGCGAGGCCACGGTCATAACCGCGCCGCAGCAGGGCCGGGCCGGCCATCAGGCCCATGGCGACCACCGAGGCGCCGATGATGCCGGTGGTGGCTGCAAAGACGGTCGAGACGACGATGACCGCCATGCCCAGGCCGCCGCGCAGGCCGCCGAGGACGATATAGAGGGCGTCGAACAGCCCTTCGGAAACCTTGGAGCGGTCGAGGATCTGGGCCATGAAGATAAACAGCGGTATGGCGACCAGGACGTAGTTCTGTTCGATGCCCCAGGCGTTGTTGACGAACATCTGCAACAGGCCACTGATGTTGCCGCCGTTGTCGATCAGGCCGAACAGGGTGGCGACGGCAGCGAGGGTGATGGCCAGCGGGTGCCCGAG
Organism: Deltaproteobacteria bacterium; assembly: GCA_003695205.1. GTDB lineage: Bacteria > Desulfobacterota > Desulfuromonadia > Desulfuromonadales > Geothermobacteraceae > Geothermobacter. The sequence goes on along the minus strand of RFIO01000505.1, from coordinate 613 downwards.
GGCAATCGAGGCCATCAGGGTCAGAAACATCAGGACGGTGAGAATTTCAGCGCTCATGACAGGCGTATCTCCGCGAACTCAGCTGTTGGGGCCGAGGGATTTGAAGTCTTCGATCAGCTTGGCGACTCCCTGCAGAAAGAGCAGGATGAAACCGATGGCCATGATGGTCTTGAAGGGGTAGACCGGCGGTGCCCAGGACGTGGACGCGTGTTCCCATATCTTCCAGGAATCGATGGCGTAGATGGTCGAGTAGATGGCGAACAGGCCGATGGTCGGCAGGAAGAAAACCAGCCCGACAATGATGCGCAGGATGGTGCGCGGTTTTGCCGGCAGGCGCGACTCGAAAATGTCGATGGCGACGTGGCCGTTGTGCTTGTAGGTGTAGCCGATGCCGAGAATGAAGTGCATGCCGTAGATGAAGGTGGTCGCCTCAAAGCCCCATGAGGTGGGCGCGTTGAAGACGTAGCGCATGAAGACCTCGTAGACCACCACCGCGATCAGCGGCAGGGCCAGGTAGCCGGTCAGGCGGCCGGTGATGTCATTCAGGCGATTGATACCGTTTGCCAGGGGAGTCATGTTGCCCTCGCGAAAGTTCTTACGGTGAGAATCGGGG
>RFIO01000070.1 GCA_003695205.1 Deltaproteobacteria bacterium | reverse complement strand
GGCGCTCACAAAAAGGCCTTCAAGTTGCTGGACTCGGCAAGCTGATTCTGGCACCATGGCGCCCCTATGAACCGAACCCCGATTATCACGACATCCTCCGAGCTGAGGGATTTTGCCTCCTTTCTGCATGATCAGCCGGTGGTGGCTGTCGATCTTGAAGCCGACAGCATGCACCACTACACCGAGCAGGTCTGTCTGCTGCAGGTGACCGCCGCCGGTCAGACGAGGCTGATCGACCCTCTGGCGCTGGACAGCCTTGAACCTCTGCGCCCGGTGCTGGCAGAGCGCAAAATCCGCAAGCTGTTCCACGCCGCCGATTACGATCTGCGCTGCCTGCGACGCGATTTCGGCCTGGAGGTAGCCGGGCTGTTCGACAGCATGGTGGCGGCCCAGTTCTGTGGCGAGGAACGCATCGGCCTGGCTGATCTTCTGGCCAGGTATTTCGACATCCAGCTTGACAAGAAATACCAGCGCGCCGACTGGACCATTCGCCCATTGCCGGCAGAAATGGTCGCCTATGCCGCCTGCGACACCCATTACCTGGAGGATCTGGCTGACCTGTTCGAGCAGAAACTGAAGGAGTTGGAACGGCTGGACTGGTTGGAAGAGGAGTGCCTGCTGCTGGAGCAGGTTGCCTTCGATGCCAATGGCGGCCCGATGTGTCTGCGTCTCAAGGGTGCGGGAAAACTCAATGGCCGTCAGCTGGCCGTGCTGGAAGAGCTGCTGCAGTGGCGCGACCGGACGGCCCGGCGCCGGGATGTGCCGCCGTTCAAGGTGGTCGGCAACCGTCCTTTACTGGAGATTGCCACCATGGCGCCGCGCAGCCTGCGCGCCCTGGACGGCATTGACGGCCTGCCGCCGCGTCTTTTGGGCCGTATCGGCCGGGACCTGCTCGCCTGTGTGGAGAAGGGACTTGCCTGGCCCGAGTCGGACCTGCCGGCCTGGCCGCGCGGGCCACGACGGCAGAGAGACCCCGAGGTCGATACCCGCCTCGATGCCCTGAAACAGTGGCGGCGCAAAACCGCGCAGCGGCTCGGACTCGACCCCGGCGTGATGATCAACAACGGCCTGCTTGAAGCCATGGCCCGCCTGTGGCCCTTCCGGGAAGCCGACCTGCCCCGAATCGAGGGGCTGCGCAACTGGCAGCGGCGGGAATTCGGCCAGGAAATCACGCAGGTTCTGGCGCGCTGTTCCGGTTGATCGTCCCTGTCATCTCCCTGTCTGCGGTCGCGGATCGAGCAGTTCGTTCAGCTTGTCCTCCGGCAGCACCTGCTGCTCCAGGCAGATCTCGCGGATGGTCTTGCCTTCGGCGTGGGCCTTTTTGGCCAGTTCCGCGGCCCGATCGTAGCCGATTTCCGGCGCCAGGGCGGTGACCATGGCCAGGCTGCGTTCCACCAGCTCTTCACACCGTTCCTTGTTCGCCTCCAGCCCCCGCACACAGCGCTCGTCGAACAGAGAGACGCCATTG
>RFIO01000504.1 GCA_003695205.1 Deltaproteobacteria bacterium | reverse complement strand
TTCGATCCACAGCACCGGTGGTACGCCGGGAACTCAGGTGGACGACCTGGCGCTTGTGCGCTGCTCCTACTGCCACGACGTGCATGACACCGGTGGCGCCCCCAACACCGGTACGGGTCCCTTCCTGCGCGGGACCTGGCGACAGAACCCCTACAGGGAAGATGGCGCGCCGCGCAGCGGTCAGACCAGCTACTCGACCACGGCTACCTTCGGCGCCGTGCCTCGCGGCGATCTGATCAACGGGGTTATGCTGGGTGGCTGGCAGATCGACCAGAACAACGGCAATCCGAACAGTACCTATAACTACGCTACGGATGACACCCTGTGCGGTCAGTGCCACACCCAGGCGGCCATTGAGGCTGCGGCGCCACTGCACAAAAACTCGGTACGCGGATTTACCAACGACACCAGCGCCAACCGCAATATCCTGCGCGTCGGGACGCACAACTCCGGCGACACCTATCCGTCGCGCGGCGGCCAGGGACCGAGCAGCTTCCAGCAGAGCGAGCCGACGCCCAATATGGGCTACTGGTTCTCGACCAGCACCGCCTGTCAGAGCCGCATGCTCGGCCTGCGCGAGACCGATGATAACGGCCGGGGTATTTCGCCGGCGATCTACGCCCGAAACAACTGCGAAGGCAAGAACGACTGGCGCTACGGCTACACCAAGTTCATGTGGGGTGTCACCCAGGACCTGAATACGGTTCAGGCCGATTTCCACAGCTTTAGCTGCTCGAAGTGCCACAACCCGCACGCTTCGCGACTGCCGCGGCTGATGATCACCAACTGCCTGGATGTCAAGAACAATACCTGGGATGACAACCTCAAACCGAGCGGTGCGACAAACGGCCAATGGACCAACTCGACCAACAGCAACCCGGCCAATATCGATCAGCTGGCCTACGTGTCGAGCGCCCAGAACTGCCATCGCAGGACGGAAAACCCGGTGGGCAACGTGATTGAAAAAGGTTGGAACAACGTTACCCCGTGGTAAGACGAAAGGAAGACGCCATGAAACGCTACAGCAAGCCCAAAGTGTTGGGGAGTGGCAGCGTCCATCCCTGCTGAATGTGAAATAAGGAAATGAAGAAGGGAAAAGCCCGGGCCGAATGGTCCGGGCTTTTCATTTAACTTGACATGTTCAAGGGTTGGTCCGGCTCAAGTCATTTGAACGGCAGCGCGTTTTCTTCCGGAGGCTGAAAATTAAATTTTTCTGTCTGGTCGGCCGCCTTGAGCAACTGCTTGATCAGGTCGGGAGTCTGGGGATGGTAGACCTTTGACCAGGGGAGCTTGCTCAACGGCTCGAGAATGCTTCGGGCCTTGGCTGGGTCACGAAACTGCAGGTTGAGCTCCGCGAGGTTTATTCGGTGTACATCATGTTCATGCCGCGCGGCCAACGCCTCGGCAAGCAGGGGAATGGCTGCGGCCAGGTTGCCGTTTCGGGCCTCCCGGTCGGCGAGGGGAAACAGTTCGACGGCATAGCCGCGGTCCAGGCGAATGGCTTCGCGCAGTGCGGCAAGAGCCCTGTCAGGGTCATGGCGCATCGTTTCCAACCGGTACTTGAGGTAGTGGTTGACAGCCCGATCGGGGCTGGCCTGCAACAGTTTGTTCACCAGTTTGTCAATTTCGCCGATCTGGTGGAATTCCTGGTAGTAGAACACGCGGCTGACCTGAACCCATTGGAAGGGAACCTTTTCAAGGACGGTCGGGTCGGCAAAGGTTCTTTTCAGGACAGGACCGACAAAGCGGAGAGTCAAAGGGACATCCCCCCTTTCGGTGGAGAAACTGACGCTGAAACCCTTGATCCGCGACCTGAGGGGTGCCAAAGTGCGAATCATTTTACCGACCAGGGGGAAAATGGGGGTTTTGATCTCGTTGCGGTACAAGGCTGCAATGTAGCTCAGGTCGATGTGGACCCACAGTGACTGGTCAGGCGGTGGCGCGAGCCTGTCGATGCGGTTGAATCGGAATGGGCGGGCGGCGATGGTCATTGCGACGCCGGCACCTGTTTGCCTGAGCGTGCCGGTTTCCTCCCGGGTGGCGAGTTCATCCCTTTCGAGGTTGGAGCGCACCTGGTCGACAGTCAGAAAGGGTACCTCGATCGGGATGGGGAGAATCCAGTCAGCTCCCTGGATCAGACCGTTTTCAAGCAGAGCCCGGACGGTTTTCTGGGGTAGCAGGACCGGGTCGGGGAGGTCGAGATTGCCAAAGCGCTGAATGTCCTCGCGTGTGCCGGAAGCAACGAGGTCGGCGGCACGCAGCCGCAGTTCGGCCGGAACAGGTTGCAGAAACGGGTCTGCGGAGAACAGAATCAGCAAGGGGGGCTTTTTCTGTTTCCGAATGGCCGGGATGATTTCATTGGGGAATTCACAGGCCAGAACATCCGTATGACCGCCTGGGTCGCCAGCGCGGTCCGACGCGGCACCTTTGACGGCTGGAACAAGGATGAACAGGAACAGAAGAATGATGGCTGGCAAGTATCTTTCAATCATATCGACTCCGGGGTTCCGTCGAGGAGATGAAAATTCTATAGTAGGTTACCTTGAAGCAACGCCCAATCGGCACAGAACTTCCGGCAGGGGACCAGCGGGGTTTGAAGTCAGGCCATTCCGTCAGATTTGCGCATTGCGGCCGTATTGTAGCACTCTCCATGCTGCTGCAGGGGGGCTTTTTTGTTCTCTTCTGGGCCGGAAGTGGTCTGAGCTATCTTGGCCAGGAGAGTGCGCAGGCCAGCACCCTTCTTAAAGAGCACTATCTCAATGACTACCTCCTGTTCAATCTGAAACTGGCGCTTGTCTCTCTTGCGCTGGGGATTGTTTTCGGGCTCTTTATCTGGTTTTTCCTTCGCGGGCTTGGCCTGAAGCGTTGTCCGCTCCTTGCTGGTCTGTTTGCCTGGGGTTCAATCAGCGCGGTGCTGCTCGCCCTTGCGTTTATCCAGGGACCGCAACTTTTTGTCGAACCCTACCTGTCTGGCGGGTTTGCGGCCAGGATACTTGATCTCGTCTACTCCCACGCAGGGGCACGCCCCCTCCAGATTCTGCTTGGCCTGACTCTGCTGCCGGTGTTGCGCGGGGTCTGGAGGACAGCTGGCGTCGGCGGAGTCGCTGGCGGCCTTTGTCTTGTAGCCGGTTTGGGATGGTGGTTGGTGGGTCCGGTTGAACTGCATCGACAGGGCCGCGGCGGCAACGTGGTTCTTCTGCTGGTCGACTCTTTGCGCAGTGACAGAATCAGCGGTCTGGGCTACCGGCGCCCGACCACTCCTGAAATAGATCGCCGGCTCAAGAACGCAACCGTTTTTCCCAATACCTACGTGCCGCTGCCACGCACCCTGCCGAGTGTGGTGTCGCTGCTGACCGGTACCTGGCCGCAACAGCACGGAATTCGCAGTATGTTTCCGCGTCGGGAGGAACTGGCAAACATACCGGAGTCCCTGCCGAAGCAGTTGAAAAAGGCCGGCTACACAACTGTGGCCGTGGCTGATTACGCCGGGGAAATCTTTCAGGACCTGCCGTTGGGATTCGACAGGGTGTCGGCGCCGGATTTCGATTTCCGGGCCATCTACCGACAGCGTTCGCTGGAAAGGCAATGGCTGCTTTTGGCCTGGCTGAACAACCGTTTCGGTCGTCTGCTGCTTCCGGAACTTTCCCTGCTGCCGAACAATAGTGATCCGGAGGCCCTGGTCGACCGGGTGCTGGCCGAAATTGACGGCCTGCCTGAGCCTTTTTTTCTGACCGTTTTTCTTTCGGCGCCCCATTTTCCCTATACAGCCCGTTATCCTCATGATCGCCTCTTTGCCGATCCTGATTATCGTGGTCCCTACCGGTTTGCGACGCCCTATTTTCTGCCACAATCGTATCAGCGCTCCGTGGCGGATGTCGCGCAGGTCAATGCCCTGTACGACGGCGCCGTTCATGCCGCTGACCAGGCGCTTGGCAGGCTGCTCGGCCAAATGGAAAAGGCCGGGTTGCTGAAAGACAGTCTTGTGGTTCTGACCGGGGACCACGGTGAAAACCTGTTCGAGCCAGGTGCCGGTCTCGGGCACGGGGACAGCTTTTTTGGTGGCCTGCAGTCGGTGCGGGTGCCGATGATGATCTGGGGAGCTGGTGGGGAAATGCCACCCGGCGTCCGCCGGGAGGCTGTCCGTTCGATTGACCTGGCGCCGACGCTCCTGCAACTCCTTAAGGTACAACCACTTCCAGAGGCTTCCGGAAAAAGCCTGGTTGATAGCGCAGGGGATCGCCTTGTCTACAGCGAAACCGGCCTGTGGATGGATTCCTCAAGCACCAGCACTTTTGCTGACAAGAGAATCGATTATCCCGGCATCCTGGAAACCGCCGAGATCGATTTCGATCATGGTGACGAGGTTGTCCTGAAGGCGCGATACCGGAAAAAGACCCTTACCGCTCGTCACCGATTGCTGCTCGACGGTCCATGGAGCCTGCTCTATCTTCCGACCCGATCCGGGGTTCGTTACGAGCTGTACCGTGTCGACGAAGACCCTGGCATGACCCGCGACCTGGCGGATGCTGAGCCAGCACGTCTTCAGCATATGCGGCAGCGCATGCGTTTCTTCCTGGAAATGGAACAGGGTGCGACAATCAGGAGAGATTATGTGGTTTTTGCGAACTAGCCTGGCCCTGTTGATCCTGTTGGCCGGCTGCAGCGGCAATCAGGAGGGGGACAGCCCGGCTCTCAAGCTGGTCTCTCTGCTCGATTCGGCCCGGGTCATCGGCGCGGCGGCAGAAAAGGCTCCTGCGA
>RFIO01000503.1 GCA_003695205.1 Deltaproteobacteria bacterium | reverse complement strand
GGCGATGGAACCGGAGCCGACAGTATCGGCTTCGACGCTACCCAGATCGATCAGGTCACCTTCAAGGGAACGACCTACGACACCAGCAGTCCGGAATTCGATACCGGCACCGGCAACTGGACCATCAACGCCGACTACGGCACCCTGATCATCAACCAGGACGGCTCGTATAGCTACACATCAGGCCAGGCCGTACCAGTCATCAGCGCCGGTGGCAGCAACAACCTGAACGACTGGACCACAGCAACCACTCTGTACGGCTACAGTGCCGGACGGGCATTTATCGATGGCAGCGGCAACCTCGACCTGGGCAATGCAAATGCAAACGTTCAGATGCGCAACAACAATGGTCTCTATATCGGTGGGGGGGGAGACGGAAATGAGCTCGACCAGCGCAACGGCAATTCCGAAGCCATTGCCATCGATCTCGGGGAGCTTGCCTCAACTGCGCAGGTTCAATTGCGGGATGTCGACGGCAATGACGGCGGCACCTGGCGCGCCTACGACGACAATGGGGTTTTTGTCGCCAGTGGAACCTTTGCCAACCAGGGAGGGAACCGGCTGACGATCAACATCGACCCGGGCGCCAATTTCCAGTACCTGGTCTTCACCGGCACCGACAACAACGACGAGTACAATATCTGGAGCCTGAACTACCAGCAGGTCGTCCCCGCCATTCCGGCGGAAACTTTCGACTACACCCTGGTTGATACCGATGGCGATTCCTCAACTGCCACCCTCACAGTCTCCCACGACACCAACCTGCTTGCTGCCGATGATGTTGCCGTCGTCGACGAATCCGGGCTTCCCGGCGGCACCCAGGAAGGGATTGCCCAAACAACAGTCACCGGCAACCTGCTGGCCAATGATGTCGGTGTCGGACCCAATGTCAGCATCGACGATGTAGACGGGGTCACCCCTGCCGGCGGCGTCATCACCATCAACACCGCCCATGGCACCCTGACAGTCTACGCCCAGAGCGGCGGCGGATTCCAGGCGGGCGACTATGTCTATACCCTGAATTCCGCAACAACAGAGGGCGTGGACGATGTCGAGACCTTCACCTACAGCATCAGCGACAACGCCGGCAACAGTTCGTCGGGGCAACTGGCCATCAACATCGCCGATGACGCCCCTGTGGGCACCGACGTCGACCACACACTGCAGGCGGCGTCAACGGCGCCGACCTACAACCTGGTCATCGTCCTTGACCGCTCAGGCAGTATGGGCTGGGATGCCAATGGCAACCAACCGGGAGACGCAGGGTTTGATCCGAACACGGTGCGCATGGACATTGCAAAGTCCGCCCTGGCCCAGATGCTCGACCAGTATGACAAGTTGGGCAACGTCAATGTGCAGATTGTCGACTTCTCTTCCGATGTCCGGGAGTCCGGCTGGTACGTTGACAACAAGTACGGCGCGGTCGATTACATCAACAGCCTGCACCCCAACGGCGGCACCCGTTACAACATTGCTCTTGATCAGGTCATGAACGGCTTTGCCCCACCGCCGGCGGACAAGACCCTCGTCTACTTCATCTCTGACGGAGAGCCGAACACCGGTTACGAAGTCGATGCCACTCAACAGGCTCAATGGGAGACCTTCGTGACCAACAACGTCGATATCTCCTTCGGCATCGGCATCGGGGAAGTGAGCCTGACCTCCCTGCTTCCCATCGCCTATCCCGATGATGATCTGATCCCGGCCGACGGCCAGGAGGATTACGCCATCAAGGTTACCGACGCCACCCAGCTGGTCGACACCCTGCTGGCCACCGTCGATTCCGGCGTGGCTGTCGGCGATGTCTCGGTGCTCACCGGCAGTGGTGCCAACGGCCTGGCTCTGGGCGCGGACGGAGGCTACATCCAGAGCTTCATT
>RFIO01000502.1 GCA_003695205.1 Deltaproteobacteria bacterium | reverse complement strand
TCAGGATGTGCGCAAGGCGGTCACCATGGACGTGAAGAAGCCGGGGCACCTGGTCTACCTGCTCGGCATCACCCGCAACGAGCTGGGCGCATCGGAATACTACGATCACCTCGGCTTTCTGGGTGCCAACGTGCCCAGGGTCGACGCCGCCTACGCCTTCGACCTCTACAGCCGCTACCTGCAGGCGGTGGAGGCGGGACTGGTGGCCAGCTGTCATGACCTGTCGGATGGCGGCCTCGGGGTCGCGCTGGCGGAGAAGGCCTTTGCCGGCGGCTTCGGCATCCGCGCCGACCTCGACGCCGTGGCCACGGACGTGAAAATGCGTGCCGACCTGCTGCTCTTCTCGGAAAGCCAGAGCCGTCTGCTGGTCACCGTGCCTCAGCAGCACAAGCAGGGCTTCGAGGGCCTGTTTGCCGGCACCGACTGCAGCCTGATCGGCGAGGTCGTCGACACGCCGGGCCTGCAGGTGACCGAAGGCGGGAAGATTCTCATCGACAAGGGCCTTGCCGAGCTCAAGGAAGCCTGGCAGGCGCCGCTCAGGGGGCTGTAACATGGCAGGACAGGTCAGGGCAGTCGTTATCGCCGGCAACGGCACCAACTGCGAACGCGAAGTCGCCTTCGCCTGCAGGCAGGCGGGCGCCGATGTCGTCGACATCGTCCATATCGCCGAGTTTCTCACCGGCCGGGCGCTTCTGGCCGATTACCATTTTCTCAACCTGGCCGGAGGCTTTCTCGACGGTGACGACCTCGGCAGCGCCAAGGCCGGCGCCAACCGCTTCAGGCACGCTCCGGTCGAGGGCGGTCCGTCCATGGCCGAGCAGTTGCAAACCTTCGTCGCCGAGGGCAAGCTGGTCATGGGGGTCTGCAACGGTTTTCAGCTTATGGTCAAGCTGGGGCTGCTGCCGGCTTTCGACGGCGAACTGATGCAGCAGCGCACCACGCTCACCTTCAACGACTCGGGCCGGTTCGAAGACCGCTGGTGCTACCTGGCGGTCGACCCGGATTCCCCCTGCGTCTACACGCGCGGGCTTGACTGCATCTACCTGCCGGTGCGCCACGGCGAAGGCAAGTTCGTCCCCGCCGACGATACCGTGCTTGGGCGCGTCGAGGACGAGCATCTGGCCTGCCTGCGATACGCCGATGCCGATTACCGGTCGACCATGGAGTATCCGGACAACCCCAACGGCTCGGTCAATGCCATCGCCGGGCTCTGTGACCCGACCGGCCGGCTGTTCGGGCTGATGCCTCATCCGGAAGCCTACATCCACCGCACGCACCATCCGCGCTGGACGCGCGAGGAGCTGCCGGAAGAGGGGATGGGGCTGCTGCTCTACCGCAACGCCATCGACTTTATCCGGAAAAACGTGCTCTAATAGAGGTTTGCGAGCTCAGCCTTCTACCTGTTTCGAGAGGATCGAATGGACGACAGGTTTCATGATGAATGCGGGGTGTTCGGCATTTTCGGCCACCCCGAAGCTGCCAACCTGACCTACCTGGGGCTTTACGCCCTGCAGCACCGGGGCCAGGAGAGCTGCGGCATCGTTGCCTCGGACGGCAATCGTCTCACCTGCTACAAGAAGATGGGCCTGGTGGCGGATGTCTTCCGTGACCCGGATGTCTTCAACCGGCTGCCCGGCCACAGCGCCATCGGGCACGTGCGCTATTCGACCGCGGGGGGCAGCGACGCCAAGAATATCCAGCCGATCATGGTCGACTACCACCGCGGCGGCATCGCCGTGGCCCACAACGGCAACCTGGTCAATGCCCAGGAGGCCCGCAACGAGCTGGAACAGGAAGGCAGCATCTTCTCCACCACCGCCGACACCGAGGTCATCATCCACCGCATTGCCAAGGCCAAAGCCGATACCCTGGCTGATCGGGTGGTCGAGGCCCTCACAGATATCAAGGGGGCCTATTGCCTGACCTTCCTGACCGAAACCCGCCTGGTGGCGGTGCGTGATCCCAACGGCTTCCGGCCGCTGGTGCTCGGCCGGCTCGACGACGCCTGGGTGGTCGCCTCGGAAACCTGCGCCTTCGACCTGATCGAGGCCGAATTC
>RFIO01000501.1 GCA_003695205.1 Deltaproteobacteria bacterium | reverse complement strand
GCGCCAGCCCTGCTCGGCGACAAAGGCCTCGCGGATGCGCCGCCCCTCCTCGGTGCGGATGGGGATGTTCTGCAGGTTGGGATCGCTGCTGGAAAGCCGACCGGTGGCGGTCACGGTCTGGTTGAAGGAGGTATGAATGCGCCCGGTGTCCGGATGCACCAGCTTCGGCAGGGCGTCGGTGTAGGTCCCCTTGAGCTTGGACAGGGAACGGTGATCCAGCAACAGCCTGGCAATCTCGTGCTCCTCGGCCAGTTTGCCAAGCACCTCGACGTCGGTCGACCAGCCGGTCTTGGTCTTCTTTCCCCTGGGAAGCTTCAGCCGTTCGAACAGCACCTCGCCCAGCTGTTTGGGCGAGGCGACATTGAAGCTGGTACCGGCCAGGGCGAAGATTTCATCCTCCAGCTGGCGCAGCCGGGCGCCGAATTCCTCCGAAAGGCCCGCGAGAAATTCGCTGTCGACGCGCACCCCGGTCCATTCCATGCGCGCCAGCAGCCGCTCAAGCGGCAGTTCGACGTCGGTGAACAGGCTCTTTTGCCCGGTCTCCTCCAGCATCGGCTCCAGCACATCGACCAGCCGAAGGGTGATATCGGCATCCTCTGCAGCGTACTCCACCGCCCGTTCGACCTCGACTTCGGCAAAGCTGATCGCCTTTTTCCCCTTGCCGCAGACCTCCTCGAACGGGATGGGCCGATAGCCGAGCAGTTCGGCCGCCATGGCGTCCATGCCATGGGAACGGGAGGCCGGACGCGCCAGATAGCTGGCAAGCATCGGATCGAAAACCAGGCCTTCCAGCTCAAGCCCGGCATGGCGCAGCACCAGTTCGTCGAACTTGGCGTTCTGGGCAATCTTGCCTATGGCGGGGTCGGCAAACAGCGGCGCCAGGGAGGAAAGGACCTCAGAGCGGTCGAGCTGGTCGGGGGCGCCGAGATAATGATGCCCGAGGGGCAGGTACCAGGCCCGGCCCGGTTCGACGGCAAAGGAAAAGCCAACCAGTTCGGCGCGCAATGGGTCAAGGCCGGTGGTTTCGGTATCGAAGCAGAAGCGGCCGGCCTGCCTCAACTGCCGAACCATATCCTCGAAGACGTCCTTGTCGAGCACCGCGCGGTATTCCCCCCGTTCCTGCGTCCGGCCGACCTCGGAGGTCAGTTCCTTGCGCAGGTTGTGGAACTCGCACTCGGCGAACAGGGCATCGAGCGCCTCCCGGTCCGGCTCAGGCAGACTCAGGGTCGCAGGGTCGATATCGAGGTCAAGATCGTCGACCAGCTGGACCAGCCGGCGCGACAATCGCGCCTGATCGGCGAAGTTGACCAGGTTCTCGCGCCGTTTCGGCTGCCTGATGTTCTCGGCGTTGGCCAGCAGGTTCTCCAGGCTGCCGTACTCGGCGATCAGCTGCCGGGCCGTCTTCTCGCCGATACCGGGGACACCCGGGACGTTGTCGGAGGAATCTCCGGCCAGGGCCTGAACCTCGACCACCTTGTCAGGGCCGCCAAAGCGCTCGGTCACCTCCTCGACACCATAGACCTGGTCCTTCATGGTGTCGAGCAGCCGGACATGCTCACTGACAATCTGCATCAGGTCCTTGTCGCCCGTAACCACGGTAACATCGAGACCGGCTCTTTCGGCCCGGCGCGCCAGGGTGGCGATGATATCGTCGGCCTCGTAGCCCGGGAGTTCCAGGGCCGGCAGGTTGAATCCTTTTACCACCTGCTTGATCAGCGGGATCTGCGGCACCAGGTCCTCGGGCATGGCGACCCGGTTGGCCTTGTACTCCGGGTAGATCTCCTTGCGGAAACTCGGCCCCTTGCTGTCGAACACCACCGCCACCGCGTCCGGCTGATGATCGCGCAAAACCTTGAGCAGCATCTGCGTGAAACCGTAGACGGCATTGGTGGCCACCCCGCTGGAATTGCTCAGATGACGGATGGCATAGTAGGCCCGATAAATGTAGCTCGAGCCGTCGATGAGAAACAGGCGGGAAGCACCCATGAAATCCTCCTGAAGTACCGGAGATACCGGCTGCCGGTCAGCATACCCTATCGGTTTTCCCGCTCCAACCGCAAATGGCACACGGCCCCGTGAAACCGCAGGATAAAAAATGGCTTCATTGGCCGGCATCCTGTTGCATTTTCAACATCTTACGCCTAAGCTTAAAAGGACTGTCCTGATCGTACCTTCCGGGAGAATCCGGCATGTGGAGCCTGGTCGACGACAAACAACTCAACAACCTGCTGCTGGTGATCACCGGCCTGGCGGGACTCGCCCTGGGCACCTTCGCCGCCGCCCTGGCCGGCTACCTGCTGCAGCCGGCGGAAACGGCCGGCTCCATGGGGCTGACGACCCCACCACGCGCCGAACGCCCCCGAACCCTGGCCGACTACCAGGTCATCCTCGACCGCAATCTTTTCAACCCTGACGGCCCCAGGCTGCGCTTCAGCCCTGCGAGCGGAACCAGCCGCCCGGCCGCCACGACCGCCCCCCGCCGTGCCGCCGACTGGCAGCTGGTCGGCACCGTCAGCGGCGGTCCAAGGCCCCTCGCCACCCTGCGTGGGCAGGGAAAAACCAGGGTCTGGCACCAAGGGGATCGCCTGCCGGACGGCAGTATTCTGACCGGAGTTGAACGATCGCGGGCTCGCCTGCGCCTGCCGGATGGCAGCGAATCGGTCCTGACCCTGCCCAAACAGGGGGACAAAAACCAGCCTGCCTCAGCGGCGGGCAACCACCAGGGGCGCTCGGTGAGGGCGCCCGCCGCCCGTCAGTCTGCCGCTATTGGCGCCGGGATTCGCCAGCTCGCCCCGAACAGCTGGCAGATTCCCCGCCTGGAGGCGGAAAGAGCGCGCGACAACATCGGCACCCTGCTGCGCCAGGCCCGGGTCGAACCGAACCTGGTCGAAGGCCGGACCGAAGGGTTTGTCATCCGCATGATCCAGCCGGGGACTCTGCTGGCACGGCTGGGACTGAAGGTCGGGGATGTGCTGCACGAAATCAACGGCATCAGCCTCGACGGGCCGGAGAAGGGCCTGCAGATCATGCAGCAGTTGCGCCAGGCCCGGCGCATTGACCTGGCTCTTGAACGGCAGGGCAAGAGACTGACCTACAGCTATCGCATCGACTAGGCCTATCCGGCCGGGAGGAGCTCGAGGTGAAACAGGCAACCACTGTCCTGATACTGCTGATGCTGCTGGTATTCCAGCTGGCCTGTCCGTCGGCCCGACTGCGGGCCGCCCAAACTGACGATGGCCGCATCAGCCTCGATTTCAGGGACGTCGAACTGACCGAACTGATCGAAACCATGGCTGAATTGACCGGTCGCAATTTCGTCTACGACGAGAAGGTACGGGGCAAGGCCACCATCATCTCGCCGGCGGGAATGAGCCTGGAGGACGCCTATCAGCTCTTCCTCACGGTTCTCAATGTCAAGGGCTACACGGTGGTACCGAGCGGCAAGGTGCACAAGGTCATCCCCATCAAGGACGCCGCCCAGGACACCCTGCCGGTGGTGGGGGCCGGGCAGAAGACCGATGCCTATGTCACCCGCATGGTAAAACTGACCTACGCCGACGCCGGCGAGCTGGTCTCGGTCCTTGCGCCCCTTTTGCCCAAAACGGGCAACCTGGCCGCCTACGCCCCGACCAATACCCTGGTGATCACCGATTCGGGCAGCAACATCGACAAGCTGGTACGCATCGTGCGCAACCTCGATGTCCCGTCAGGTCCGGACCAGTTCGAGATCTTCACGCTGAAAAACGCCGACGCCCAGGAGGTGGCGGCCGTGGTCAACGGCATGCTCGGCAACAGCCGGGGCGCCGCTTCCAGGCGGGCAAGGGCGGGCAAAAACGTTCAGGTGACCGGCAGCCAGGATACCAACCGGGCTATCGGCTTCAAGCACAGCAACAGCCTGATCGTCATGGCCGGGCGCGAGGAGATGGAGCTGGTACGGTCCCTGGTGGCGCGCCTCGACGCCGAGCCGCGCCAGGAACGCTCCAACATCAACGTCTACTACCTTGAGAACGCCGACGCCGAATCCCTGGCCAAGACCCTGAATGAAATCCTCACCGGCATCCGGGCCACCGCCAGTGGCCAGGCGGCCAAACCCGGCGCCAAGGCACCGGCGACCCGCGGCCCGGTTTCCATCACCGCCGACAAACCGACCAACGCCCTGCTGGTCAACGCCAGTCCCGAGGACTACGCCCTGCTCAAGGGGATCATCAGCCAGCTCGACGTGCGCCGCAAACAGGTCTTTGTCGAGGCGCTGATCCTCGAACTGTCGATGGACGCGACGCGCGAGATCGGCACCGCACTGCAGGGAGCGGTGGAGATCAATGGACACAGCGCCATCCTTGGCACCGGCAATCTCAACACCGGGTCGGTGGGGCTCTCGTCGCTGGCGCCCAACGCCAGTGTCGGCAACGGCCAGCTGCCGAGCCTGCTGACCCAGACGGTCAGCGGCCTGTTGCTCGGCGGCCTGTTCAGCCCGGTCACCACCACCGGCCCCGACGGCAGCACCATCACCATCCCGGCCTTTTCAGCCCTGATCCAGCTGTCGCAGAAATCGACCGACGTCAACATCCTCTCGGCCCCGCGTCTTCTGACCTCGGACAACGAAGAGGCCGAAATCATCGTCGGTTCCAACGTCCCGGTCATCACCAGCCGGCTGACCGACACCGGCGGCACCGGGCTGGCCCAGTCGGTCGCGGTCGAACGCCAGGATGTCGCCCTGACCCTGCGCTTCACACCGCAGATCACCGAGGGGGATCTG
>RFIO01000500.1 GCA_003695205.1 Deltaproteobacteria bacterium | reverse complement strand
GCGGTGTGCAAGCGCCCGCGGCCTTGCGTATATTCGATGCTGCGCGCGATGGGAGAGGCGCTGGCGATTTCGGCGACCGTCATGCGCCCGTCATAGCGGTCCAGCACGGCCCGCAATCTGGCGACGAAGTCCAAAGTCTCGGGCCGCGAGCGGTTATGGATTTGCTGCTGGAAATGATAGGGCCGCGCATGATTCCGCGTGCCGGTCGGCGGATTGTCGCGCAAGGCGCTGTCGTGAAAATAATAATTGGCGACATCGAGGCGAAAGCCGTCGACGCCGCGGTCCAGCCAGAAGCGGGCGACGTCCAATATGGCGTCCTGCACGGCGGGATTGTGAAAATTGAGGTCTGGCTGCTCGGCGAGAAAATTATGCAGATAATATTGCCGCCGCTGGGTGTCCCAGGACCAGGCGCTGCCGCCGAACATCGAGAGCCAGTTGTTGGGTGGGGTGCCATCGGCCTTGGCATCGGCCCAGACATACCAGTCAGCCTTGTCGCCCTGGCGGCTGGCGCGGCTTTGCTGAAACCAGGGATGGCGGTCGGAGGTGTGCGAATAAACCTGGTCGATAATCACCTTGAGGCCCAATTCATGGGCGCGCGCCAGCAGCGTGTCGAAGTCGGCCAAGGTGCCGAAGACGGGATCGACGCTGCGATAGTCGGCGACATCGTAACCGAAGTCGCGCATGGGCGAGGTGAAGAAGGGCGAGAGCCAAATGCCGTCGACGCCCAGCCGCGCCACATAATCCAGCTTGTCGACGATTCCCGGCAGATCGCCGACGCCGTCGTTGTTGCTGTCGAAAAAGCTGCGCGGGTAGATCTGATAAATGACCGCGCCTTTCCACCATTCGTTCATCTGGGCGTTCCTTCGGCTTATCGGAAGACGATCATCACGGCGCTGGCGGCGGCAAGCAGGGCAAGGGCCTGGAAGCGATAATTCTTCCATAGGGGCTTTACCGCAAGCGCTGCGCTTTCGGCGGCGAAGGTTTCGCTGCGCCACAGATAGCTGGCGATGGCCGCTTGATCGCGTTGGGGCCGTATCAGGCTAATGATGATGATGGTAGCCGCGCACAGCACAAACAGCAGTGGCGCCATATAGAGGAAATGCAGCTTGAACAAGCCCAGCAACTCGACTGCTATGAAGGCGGATATGCCGGCCGCCAAGCCGACGACCACCGAGGCGAAGGCGCCGGCAGCGCTGGCGCGCGGCCACAGCACGCCCACTAAAAACAGCGCGACCACGGGGGGCACGGCATAGGAAAACATCGTCTGCAAATAGGCGAAGATGGAGCGGAAATTGGCGATGAATGGCGCCCAGACGACAGCGAAAATCAAAAAGCCCGCCATCACCAGGCGGCCGACGCCCATCAATTGTCGGCTCGACAGATTGGGTTTGGCGGGACGGATGAAGTCCATGGTCACGAGAGTGGATGCCGAGTTGAGCGCCGAATCGATTTGCGACATGATGGCGGCCAGAAAGCCCGCCAGGGTCAGGCCCAAAAGGCCGGTTGGCAACAGATCGAACATCAGCGTTGGATAGACGAGGTCGGAGCGTTCGAGGTCGGGATACAGCAGAATGGCGATGCTGCCCGGCAGCACCATGACGAACAGCGGCAGCAACTTCAGCGCGCCAGCGAACAGCGCACCCCAGCGGCCATGATCGACGGTCTTGGCGGCCAAGGCACGCTGGACGATCGCCTGATTCGTCGCCCAATAATAAAAGCCAAGCAGCGGTACGCCGGTGAGCAGGCCAAGCCAAGGCACGCCGGCATCGTCGAGCGGCCGAAGCAGGCTCAGCTTTTCCGGCGAAATCCGATCGAGAATGGCGCCCACGCCGCCGACTTGATCGAGCGCCACGATGGTAATGATCATGGAGCCCAGCAGTAACAAAACAGCCTGGACCGCGTCGGTCAGGATGACGGCCGTAAGCCCGCCCGTCAGCGTGTAGAAGCCGGCGATCAAGGCCAGCACCGTCATTGTCTGCCAAAGCGGAACGGTGGGCAGGACCATCTGGATGACCAGGGCGCCCGCAAACAGCGAGCCGGCGGTCTCCACCACAATGCCCAGGAACAGGGTCAGCAGGGAAAAATAGATTCTGATGCGCCCGTCATAGCGGCCGGCCAGGAATTCGGGAATGGTGTAGACTTGGTTACGCAGCAGGATCGGCAAGAAGAATACCGCGAACACGATCAGAATGATGGCCGCCATCCATTCATAATTATAAACGGAAATGCCGATCGCATAAGCATCGCCCGAAAGGCCGACCAATGTCGTGCTGGAGATGTTGGAGGCAAACAGCGACAGGCCGATGAACGGCCAGACCATGCCGCGGCCAGCGAGAAAATAATCCTCGGCGTCCTTGCTGCGCGTGGACAGAAACACGCCAAGCGCGATCATGCCGATGAAATAGAGAATGACGATCATGAGGTCGATCGTTTCCAACTGAAAATCGGGCATTGGTTCCTCCCTTCGATGGCGCGACATGGTGCCCACCGGCCGCCGCCAGCATAAAGGTCATTACAAGCGCTTGCAAGAAAGTTAAAAAAAACGATGAGTGTTAGGAAGCGCCGAACGAAAAATTGGATTCGCTTTCCAGAAAGAAATCGCGTTTTTCCGGGAAAAACAAGCTGAAGCGGGTTAAATTGATGCGGGCGCGATCGGCCTCCACCTGGGCAAAATCCGTATGCAGGGTTAAATCGGCGGTGAGGGTCGGGGTGATGGCATATTTGGCATCCAAACCGGTTTTCCACTGCTGGTCGTTGCGATAGCCATACGCCGGATTGCCGGCCTGAAAACCGCTGGTCATGTAAGGCTTCAGTTCCAGGTTTTTGCCGCGCTTGACCGGCCAGGGGAGCAGCAGCGTGCCTTCGGCCGAAAGTTGGCGAATGCCCTGATTGCGGTGCCAGGCCTGCCACAGATCCTCTTCATTTTTCCGGCGAATAAACCGGCGGAAATTGATCCCCCAGGTTTGGGTTTCCTTCTCCGAAAATCGCAAGGTTTTAAACGGCAAAATAATTTCAGCTTCCCAGCCCTCGGGGGTGATGCGCGCCCGCACATCCCAGATACCATTCCAATTCCGGTTAAAAGAGTCCCCGCCGTCGCCCAACTGCGCATCCAATTTCGCCGCATTGGGGTTGATTTGAAAATAAAAACCGCTGCGGTAATCGTGATAGGTATCTAAAATCACTGTAAAATTATCATCGAGAGACAGGCGCCCATCAGTCTCCATCTCTTTGGCAATAATCAATTGCGGTTGTGCGTCAAAGCAGCGCACCCCGAGGTACAGATTTTGGTTGTCGAACAGGATGCGCACCTCGGTTCTTTCCGTGGCAGGTTCCCCCTCCCTGGGTTCCCTCTGGCGGAAATGGGTGACCGGCATGGCCTTTCGCCAGGCGCTTTCGGTTAGCCGTCCATCAATTCGAATTGGCGTGTCGATATGGATGGCCTGGACAACGCCCGCCTGGTGATCGGTTTGTCCGGCGAGGGCCCCCTGCCCGCACACCAGGGCAAGTAGCAAAATTGGTACGAACAAAAAATGCGCAAAACCGCACTGACCTCTTTTTGGCATGATTGTTTTTCCTACCATCACATCCGGAGTAACTTTTTATCCACCTGCCCCCGGAGGCCGGCAAAGAGGGACTGCTTGGTCTCTGCAAGTACGCCATCCCGGGGGCAGACGGATTATTCTCGCCGCGTTTTCTTCGCATCCATTTCAATTTGTCCGTGCCACGGCGGTTGATATGCCACTGAGCTATTTCGCAGCACTCACTTTTAAATGATCGAAATACGTCACGGCATCGGCTTTGGCCCACACGCCAATTTTACCGTGGCGAAAGGTCTTGTCCTTCGCCTTCAGGTAAAGTTTTCCGTCATAATAGCATTTGATGCTATCGCCGATGTTCTCGATTTTGATGGTATGCCATTGATTCGAGGTAATTTTCAGATTCACCGTGCGCATCATGCGGCGGTTGCCATTCACCACTTTGTAAACGCGGAAATTATTTTCCAGGGGATTGGCCCGGCAGATGTAATAATTATCCGCATCCTGGTAGCGCCAGACCGGGCCGCCGCCGCG
>RFIO01000499.1 GCA_003695205.1 Deltaproteobacteria bacterium | reverse complement strand
GCAGGGTGTCAAGATCAACGACAAGCATATTGAGGTCATCGTGCGCCAGATGCTGCGGCGGGTGCGTATCAAGGAAGTGGGAGACACCAACTTCCTGGCGGATGACCAGGTCGAGCGCTGGCGCTTTGAAGAGGAAAACCAGCGCGTGCTGGCCGAAGGAGGCCAGCCCGCGGTCGGCGAGCCGATGATGCTCGGTATCACCAAGGCATCACTGTCGACCGAATCCTTTATTTCCGCGGCTTCGTTCCAGGAGACCACCAAGGTTCTGACCCAGGCTGCCATCGAGGGCAAGGTCGATTACCTGCGCGGGCTGAAGGAAAACGTCATCATGGGTCGCCTGATTCCGGCCGGTACCGGGGTCGGCAAGTACCGCAGTGTCAAGCTGCAGATCGAGGATCCGGAAGAGGTCATGGAAGAGCCGGAGCCGATCGATGAGGACGAGACGATGACAGGCACCCAGGAGTCGGTTTCGGAACCCTCCTGAGGTCCGTGTCTGAAGCCTTTTCCGGCGGTCGCGACAAAGTTGTCGCGACCGCCAAAAAAACCTTGACAAGGGGGGACCCGGTTGATAAATTCGCCGGGTTTTCCTCTCTGGGAAAGTGCGTGTTTTTCAAGCAAGGATAGAAACGTTCGGGAGTCTTTGAATGCCTACGATCAATCAGCTGATCCGTAAGGGGCGGAAGCAGAAAGTCAAGAAGTCGACTGCTCCAGCTCTGCAGTGCAACCCGCAGAAGCGCGGTGTCTGTACCCGCGTCTATACGACGACCCCCAAGAAGCCGAACTCGGCGCTGCGCAAGGTTGCCCGTGTCCGTCTGACCAACGGAATCGTCGTCACCTCCTATATTCCGGGGGTGGGGCACAACCTGCAGGAACACTCCGTGGTTCTGATCCGCGGTGGTCGTGTCAAGGACTTGCCCGGTGTGCGCTATCACATCGTGCGTGGTGCCCTGGATCTTGCCGGTGTGCAGGACCGGCGTCAGGGGCGTTCGAAGTACGGCGCCAAGCGGCCCAAATAAGACAGGTTTGAGAGGACGTTATGCCGAGAAGAAGAGAGGTTGCCAAGCGCGTCATTCTGCCCGATCCCAAGT
>RFIO01000498.1 GCA_003695205.1 Deltaproteobacteria bacterium | reverse complement strand
GTCGAGTTCGCCAAGAAATACGGCGTGGTCATCCATGTCCGTTCCAGTTTCAACGACAACCAGGGTACCCTGGTCATGAAGGAGGATGCCGATATGGAAACCGTTCTGGTTTCGGGTGTGACCTACAACAAGGACGAGGCCAAGATCTCCGTGCTGCGGGTGCCGGACAAGCCGGGCATCGCCTCGAAACTGTTCACTCCCCTGTCCGATGCCAATATCACCGTCGACATGATCATCCAGAACGTCTCCATCGACGGCCATACCGACATGACCTTTACCGTTCCCCGGGGCGATTTCAAGAAGGCGGTGCAGATTGTCGAAAAGGCCGCCGGAGAGATCGGTGCCAGCGAGGTGCGCAGCGATGACGCCATCGCCAAGGTTTCGATTGTCGGGGTCGGCATGCGGTCCCACTCCGGTATCGCCAGCAAGATGTTCCAGACCCTTTCGAAGGAGGGGATCAATATCGAAATGATCTCCACCAGCGAGATCAAGGTTTCCTGCGTGATTGACGCCAAATATACCGAGCTTGCCGTCCGTGTGCTGCACGAGGCGTTTGGCCTCGGTTCCGACGCGGTCAGCGAAGAGGAACTCTGATCCGTCCAACCGCAAACCGGGTGCGGTCCCGAGGTGGGGGCCGCCCCTATGCAAGGGGAGAATACCCATGAGCCAGATCCGTCTGTACGACACCACCCTGCGGGACGGCACCCAGTCGGAGGACATCTCCTTTCTGGTCGCCGACAAGGTTCGCATCGCCCAGCTGCTCGATGACCTCGGTATTCACTACATCGAGGGCGGCTGGCCCGGATCGAACCCCAAGGACATCGCCTTTTTCAAGGAAATCCGCAAAGTCGAACTGAAGCAGGCCAAGATTGCCGCTTTCGGTTCCACCCGGCGTGCCAAGGCGACCCCAGCCACAGACAGCAACATCCGCACCCTGATTCAGGCCGAGCCCGACACGGTCACCATTTTCGGCAAGACCTGGGATTTTCACGTCAAAGAAGCGCTGCGCATCAGTCTCGAGGAGAACCTGGAG
>RFIO01000497.1 GCA_003695205.1 Deltaproteobacteria bacterium | reverse complement strand
TACGGGTCGTTGGACAAACGCTTCAGCTGTGGTTTAATGACCGCAACGATTCGCTCATCGACTGTTTTCTCAAACCGGTTCTGAAGCGGCCATGACCAAACGTACAGTTGTCTGTTCTCTTTTGGCAATCGCGGTGTTCCTGTTTGCCACGCCCGCATCCGCCGCCAACCTGATCATTCCCGGGACGGGCGACAGCCAGGCCCTGCTGCGGATCCTTGCGGAGGATTTCAGCAAACGCTCAGGTCATCTGGTGGTAATTCCCGACAGTATAGGCAGCAGCGGAGGGATCAGGCAGGTTCTGGCTGGCAAGGCGATCATGGCTCGCGTCGCAAGAGGCTTGCGCCCGAGGGAGCAAGAGCAGGGGCTTTCCTGGCATCTTTTTGCTCGTTCGCCGGTGGTCTTCGCGATGCGAAATGATGGCCCGGGTGTTGATCGACTTACTTCCGTTCAGGTCGAGAAGATCTTTTCCGGTCAACTGCGCAACTGGCGAGATCTGGGTGGGTCTGATGCTCCGATCTACGTGGCCCAGCGCGAAAAGGGCGACTCATCCAGATCTGTTCTCGAACAGTTTTTTCCGGTTTTTGGCTCCGGAAGGTTGACCGGAGAAACCCTGCTTTCTACCCCGGCCATGACCCAAACCCTCGCTCGCTACCCAGGCACCATCGGTTACCTGCCTCTCAGTGCGACCCTGGGACATCCCCTCAAGGTGCTTGCGATTGACGGTCGACTGCCAGATGAGGAGTCTGTGAAGGTTGAGGATTATCCTTTTGTCGTGCCTCTGGCCCTTGTGTGGAAAAGCAGGCCCTCAGGAGCTGCCGCTGAATTTGTTCGGTATCTCTTCTCTCGTGAAGCACGGGACCTGATGCGTCAAACCGGGGCCTTTCCGGCCGGAGAAGCTCCGTGAGCGGATCGATACGCAACCGGATCGTTCTGTCCCACTGGCTGGTTGTCCTGCTGGTGCTGCTGCTCCTCGGACCCACGGCCTGCTGGCTGCTTTCCGGAGAGCTGGAAAAGCAGCGTTTCCAGGAACTCGATTTTCTTGCGTCCCATATGGCAGGCATGGTCGACAATCGGCTTGAATGGTACAGCCGGCAGTTGTCCGACCTGGTCCGCGATCCCTTGATCAGGAGCTTTCCTGAAACCGCGCGTGTCCCCGCGGTTGCAGATCTTCTCGGCCGGCAGAGAGAGGTTTTCCCTGTCATGGTTTACATGGATGCCAAGGGGTGGGAGGAAGTCCGGGTTGTTCACGGGCAGCCCCAGGTCTATCTCGCCCCCTTCGACGATCAGGCGTTTTTCAGCTCAGTTGAAAAAAAGCCCAACCGCATTGTGACCGGCAAACCTCTCAAATCGGCCTTGTCCGGAGAAAAAGTTATACCGATGGGCTACGGTATCCGACGATATTTCGGAGACAGGTTTATCGGGGCCCTCTATGGTGAGTTACGGCTCAGTCGTCTGACGAGTTTCCTTGGGACGGTTCCGGTCGGTCGGACCGGATTTATTCTTCTGGTCGACGAACAGAGAAGATTGCTTTACCACCCGGATGCTGAAAAAGTTTTTGCGCCGTTGGCGAAACCGGGAAATGGCCAGGACTGGGTTCAGATGGCACTGGACGGTGAAAGGGGGGTTGGGGAAGGAGAGATTCTCGGGGTTGAGGTTCTCCTTGGTTATGCGCCGGTCAAAAGTCTGAATGCCGCCCTTGTTGCTGTCCTGCCGATGGAGGAGTTTCTCGAAGCCCCCAACAAGATGAAAAAGGCCATTTTGCTGGTCATGGCCGTCCTCCTGGTGGTTGCCGCGCTGGTCGCCCGCTGGTTTGCGAGCAGATTGACCAGACCGTTGTTGCAGTTGACCGACCTTGCCGGACAGATTGCCGGTGGTGCTCTGCCTGAACAGATCAATATCCAGAGGACGGGTGATGAGATCGACCAGCTGGTCGACACGTTCGGCAACATGCTTGCTGAATTGCGCAATTCAATGGTGTCGCGCCACTACCTCGATCGCATACTGGCCGGCATGAACGAAGCCCTGCTCCTTGTAGGTCTGGACGGTCGCGTGCGCACGGCCAACCGAGCCGCCTGCGAGTTGCTCGGACGAGATCAAACAGACCTTGTCGGCCAACAGCTCGAATCGCTGTTTAAGGTTGAGGCTCAGACTAGCGAACCCTGGCTGCAGGTGCTGCTTGCCAGCCCCGGTGAGAGCCGGAGCCGCCAGCAGTTGAAGGGTGTCGACGGCCTCATTCCCGTCAATTTCGCCTGGACGGTTCTTGCCGACGGGAGCGGGCATGTGCGTGAGGTTGCCTGTCTGTTCAGTCCGGAAACGAAGGCCGGTCTGCTTCAGTCTGACCTGGGTCAAGGACAGCACTGACCCGGACGTGTCAGAATCTTCCCCATGAAAATATTTTCCTCTCTTCTCTCTGCTGTCCTATTGCTGATTGTCGGCGGTTGCCTGCCCGCAGGGAAGCCGGCGGGCCCCGGCGGTTCTGCACGAGAGCTGGTCAGTTCCGACGGGAGCTGGCGCCT
>RFIO01000496.1 GCA_003695205.1 Deltaproteobacteria bacterium | reverse complement strand
TGGCGATCGGGGTTGACACGGCTGCCGCCGCCCGGTTCGCTCTCCGGGTCGGCGGACAGTCGTGGCTGATCCGCCAGCCGGTCAAAAGCATGAAGGAGCTGAAGTTTGACAGCATCGTCCGCCAGCAGACCGACTTCAGCTGCGGCGCGGCCGCCCTTGCCACCATCCTGACTTTTTTCTACCGGGATGAAAGCGCGACGGAGGACCAGATCGTTCACTGGCTGCTGGAAAACGGCGACCAGCAGCTGATCCAGCAACGCGGTTTTTCCCTGCTCGACCTGAAGCACTACGCCGAACACGCCGGCTACAAGGCGGCGGGCTACCGGATCCCGGCCGAGAAACTGGAAAAAATCCGCATTCCGACCATCACCCTGCTGACGGTCAAGAACTACACCCATTTCGTGGTGCTCAACGCCGTGCAGGACGGCCGGGCCTATATCGCCGACCCGGCCATGGGCCACCGGGTCATCGGCATGGACGAGTTTCTTGAAGGCTGGAACGGCTTGATTTTCGCCGTCTTTGGCCGCAAGGGAGACCCCGACTACGACCTGTTTGCCGGACCGCCCAGGGCCAACCGCATCGCCCTTTGGCAGGTGAACGATCTGCTGATGCGAAATCTGTTCATCGGAGCCGGAGAATTCCGGCGCTGAACAACGCAAGGAGACCAACTATGTACGGCAAGGCAGTCATCATGGCGTCATACGCCATATTCATGCTGGCGCTGCTCTTCGCCTTCATCGCGGGCACCCCCGGAACCAGCCTGGGAGCCAACCCCGGAACCGAACTCGGCTTGCCCGAGGATGCCCTGGTCCAGGTCGATGAAACAGCCCTCGACCAGGCCCGGGGTCGCTACTTCGACCTCTTCTTCTCGATCAGTTTCACCGGCTACTGGCGGCACGACGACCCGTCGCCCGGGTTCCCCGGGGCGCGCCTCGTCTACAGCTTCGGCTTCGGCGAGGAGCAGGGAGGCGGCGATGTCAGCCTGATCGTCGCCGATGTCGACGATGACAGCGATGTTCCCTGCGACATCGATCCGCCGACACCCGCTCCACC
This sequence comes from Deltaproteobacteria bacterium, assembly GCA_003695205.1. Classification (GTDB taxonomy): domain Bacteria; phylum Desulfobacterota; class Desulfuromonadia; order Desulfuromonadales; family Geothermobacteraceae; genus Geothermobacter. The sequence goes on along the minus strand of RFIO01000496.1, from coordinate 178 downwards.
GCCGATCGTTATCGAGGAGCCGCCGCTCGTTATCGAGGAGCCGGCCGAAACGGTTGAAACGGTTGTCACCACCGATGTTGCTCCGCCCGACCCCGACCAGGACACTGAAACCCTGGCGGTCATCAACGGCGGATTCACCGGCGGCAGCGGCGCCTTCCAGGTGACCCAGGTGCCCGGC
>RFIO01000495.1 GCA_003695205.1 Deltaproteobacteria bacterium | reverse complement strand
GCGGTTACCTGCACACCGGCACCGAGGCCCCCGAGATCTGCCAGGCCTGCCTGCATCCGCAGGCGCATTTCGAACTGCTGGGTGAAAACTGGTAATCACATGTCCGCTCCGGCGGAACCAGGAGGGTACGATGGGCCGGTTGTGGCTGATCCTTTTTGTTGTTGCGCCGCTGCTGACCGGTTGCCTGGTTTCGGCCAGGTCCGGGGCGGGTGGTGCTGTTGTTGCGGAACCCGGCCCGCCTCCGCACGCCAAAGCCTGGGGCTGGCGCGCCAAACACCAGTACCGTTACTACCCCTCGGCCAGGGTCTATTTCGACACCGGCCGGGGGGTCTGGTTCTATCTCGACAGCCGCGGCAACTGGACGATGGCCGCCGATCTGCCTGTTTCACTGCGCGCGCGGCTGGGGGAGAGCGTTACCCTGGAGCTGGATACAGAGACGCCCTGGGTTTACGAGGAGGAGCACCGCAAGGGCAAGGGGAAGAAGGGCAAGGGCTGGAAAAAGAAATGACGGCAACCGGTTTCCGCGCTCAGAGCAGAGAGGCCTGGCGCCTTTCGGGGCCGTGGTAGTCAACCCGGCGGGTGCGGACCGGGTCAACGCCGACGCGGACCCAGCCGTCCTGGCGCTTGAATTCAACGATCTTGCGGGTCTGAATCAGATGGTCGAGCAGCGGCGGCCGCACCATGCGGGTTTCGCCGTCGGGGTATCGCACGCGTATCATCATGGCGGAAACCTCCTTGCACTCACCTTTTTCGTCCAGTCTACCAGCCGGCTTGTCTTGCGCAACCCCTGGCTGCCGGCGGAGTCCCGTTGCTGATGGCTTCTTCGGATAACAGTGGCTGGCAGCCGGTCAACCCGGTTGACGAGGGCGGTCGAACCATACCTTTTGATGCCACCTCGGTCCGGAGTGCAGAACTGGTTTTGGGGGCGGCAGGCATTCCCTGCCGCAGAGAGCCCGCTCACAGGGGTTTTCTGCTGCATGTCCCCGAAAAGCTGGTCGAAAAGGCGCGCCTGGAGCTGGAGCAGTACCGGGCGGAAAACCGCAACTGGCCGCCGCCGTTGCCGGCGAGACAACCGCTGCTGGAGAACCAG
>RFIO01000494.1 GCA_003695205.1 Deltaproteobacteria bacterium | reverse complement strand
TCATGGTTTTCAACACGTTTCATGAACCGCCGTGTACGGGACCGTACGCACGGTGGTGTGGGAGGACGGCGGGGGTAACCCCGCCTCCTACCCGATGGCAAAAAAACGGGAGGAGCCCAACGGACAGATGATGAATCTGCTTCCGGCCCTGGGCCGGCTCGAAGATATTGACGGCGTCTGCATGCGCCTGCATCTCGAATTCGAGGAAAGTTTTGACCTCGATTGGACGCATCTGCTTCGGCTGCGCAGGGAGGCCTATCAGGTCGGCCGGCAACTGCTCGAGTCCTCGGATGGCATGATGCGAGAAGGCCTTTCGGAACTCTTGTTTCCGGCAGCACCGGCCGATCCGAGGATGCGGCGGCTGGCGCCTGTCACGCCGGTTCCGTTCATCCTTCAGCTCGACAGTGCTCAGTCCGTAAAACTCGAGCCCGGGGATGTCCTGCCCCTTGACTTTCTCCTGGTCGGGCGCGGCCGGCATTTCGCTCAGGCGTTCGCCTGTCTGTTTCGTGACCTTGGCAGGAGAGGACTTTTCAACGGCCAGGGTCATTTCACCCTCGACCGGGTCGACGCCGTAGGTATCGATGGCGCCGCCATACCGATCTGGCACACCGGTGCCGCCTGGCGGGAACCCGAGTGGCCGTTGCATCAACTCTGGCCCGAGGAGATTTCCATGCGGCCATGCACCCTGACATTCATAACCCCCGCCCGGATTCTTGCTCGTGGAAAGCCCTTGTTTCGCCCAGGGCTCAAGCATCTGGTCCCGGTCATGGTCCGGCGGGTCAGTTCCCTGGTTCATGCCTGGTGCGGAGTCGACCTGCTGGCCGACCCGCAGGCCCTGCTGGCGGAGCTGCCCGCTACGGATATCCGTGGGACTCTGCGCTGGCAGGACTGGCGCCGACTGGAGGGCGACCACACGTCTCAGGATCTTGGCGGCGTGGTCGGATCGGTAGATATACCCCGGGAATGGCTGGAGGTGGCCGGTCCCTTCATCCATCTTTGCCGTCAGTTCAATTTTGGCAAGGGGGCGGCTTTTGGCGCTGGCAGCTTCATTTTGAATCGGTAGTCCTCCCCCTGTTGCCAAATGGGGCCTGTCGGTTATACTTGTGTAAAATCCTGTAGATAGAAGAGGGGTGAGCCATGACCGACATCTGGAAAGAACGCGAAAAAGCCTTGGAGAACCAGTACATTTACGAACGGGAAAAGGAACTGATCGCCAGGCTGCGCAAGCAGGAAAGGGACCGGCTGGTCAAGGATCTTTGCCACAACCGCTGCCCCAAGTGCGGTGAGGAAATTGAGGCCATGACCTTCCGCGGCGTCCCCCTCGACAAATGTCCCGGCTGCGGTGGCGTATGGCTTGGTCCCAATGACCTGCAGATTCTTTCCGAAAAAGATCATCGGACCTGGTTTGAAAAGTGGTTCAAGGCCGAGGAAGAGATTCAGGAGAGCCGGGCTGCCGGCGAATAGGGAGTTCGGCTGACATGTCCTTTTTTGCCTTTGTCATTTTTGTTGTCCTGATTCTTTGTGTCGCCTGGTTCTACCAGTGGCTCAAGAAGGTCGAAGGAGAGATCCGGGCCGAGCTGGCCGAGGAAGCAGAAACCTCTGAGGGGACGGCTCAAGTGACCGCATCTGCCACCGGCCCGAAGGAAGAACCGGCTGCGCAGCCGGCCGCTGCCGACGAGGCCGAAGACACGGCGGCCAAACCTTCAGCAGAGGATATTGTCCTCGATGCGATCCGCGCCCACCCCGGGATTCGACAGGCTGAGATCTATGCCCATGTCCAGAATCTGGGCAAACGCAGGGTCCAGGAAATCATCCGGACCCTGGAGAAGGAAGGGCGTATCCGGCGCACGCGCGACCGCGGCAGCTATATGCTCGAAACAGTCTGAGTCTCAACGAAGCCCCCATGAAAAAAGGCCCGCCATGTCGTCGCATGGCGGGCCTTTTTTGTGATCTTGCGACCGTGCCGTGTTACCTGAGGTTGTAGAAGACGTCCTTGCCGGCGAAGACGGCGACGGTGTCGAGTTCATCCTCGATGCGCAGCAGCTGGTTGTACTTGCAGACGCGGTCGGTGCGGCACAGCGAACCGGTCTTGATCTGGCCGGCATTGGTGGCGACAACCAGGTCGGCGATGGTGGTGTCCTCGGTCTCACCGCTCCTGTGGGAGACGACGGCGGTGTAGCCGGCACGTTTGGCCATCTCGATCGCCTCGAGGGTTTCGGTCAGGGTGCCGATCTGGTTCAGCTTGATGAGGATGGAGTTGGCGATCCCCTTGTCGATCCCTTCCTTGAGGATGCGGGTGTTGGTAACGAACAGGTCATCACCCACCAGCTGGATCCTGCCGGCAAGCCGCTCGGTCAAAAGCTTCCAGCCGTCCCAGTCGTTTTCGGCCATACCGTCCTCGATGGAGATGATCGGGTAGCGGTTGACCAGGTCCTCGTAGAAGTCGACCACCTGCTCGGCGGTTTTGATTGCTTCGGCCTCGTTGGCGAAGTTGTACCTGCCGTTGTCGTACAGCTCGGACGCGGCAACGTCGAGGGCAAGCAGGATATCTTCACCAGCCTTGTAGCCGGCAGCTTCGATCGCTTCCATGATCACCTGCAGAGCTTCCTCGTTGCTCTTGAGGTTCGGCGCGAAACCGCCTTCATCGCCGACGGCGGTGTTGTAGCCCTTGTCCTTGAGAACCTTCTTCAGCTGGTGGAAGATTTCCGCTCCCATGCGCAGCGCTTCCTTGAAGGAACCGGCGCCGGCGGGCATGATCATGAATTCCTGGATGTCGACATTGTTGTCGGCGTGGGCGCCGCCGTTGAGGATATTCATCATCGGCAGGGGGAGTTCCTTGGCGTTGGCGCCGCCGATGTAGTTGTACAGGGACAGGCCGGCTTCCTCGGCGGCCGCCTTGGCGCAGGCGAGCGAAACCCCCAGGGTGGCATTGGCACCCAGGTTGCTCTTGAAGTCGGTACCGTCCAGTTCGATCAGCTTGCGGTCGATGCCCGCCTGGTCGGAAGCCTCCCAGCCGATGATGGCGTCGGCGATCACCTCGTTGACGTTCTCAACCGCTTTGAGCACTCCCTTGCCAAGATAACGGCTCTTGTCACCGTCACGCAGTTCAAGGGCTTCGCGCTCGCCGGTCGAGGCGCCGCTCGGAACTGCCGCACGGCCCATGGCACCGCTTTCAAGGAAGACTTCGACTTCGACGGTCGGGTTGCCGCGGGAATCGAGAATCTCGCGGGCGTAGACATCAATGATTTCACTCATGGCGTTCAATCCCCCTGTCGTTAGGTATGTGTTTTCGGGCCTGCGCCCGAACCGCACCATTTATATCACAGCCGGGACAGAAGCAAAGCCCTTTTCGGCCTGTCGCAGGGGCCACGGCGGGCATGGATTGATTTTCTGTCATGTGCAGTGCTATTTTGTTCCCCTTGACTCCAGAGCGTCGAAAGGTGCTTTTCTTGAACGACAGCGACAGTTCCCTGACTCTCGATCTTCTCGACCCGGACATCACCACCCGGCTTCTGGGCCGGCAGAACCGTCACCTCAAGCAGGTCGAACGTTTGCTCGGGCTGCGTATCGGTTCCAAGGGGACCAGCCTGCATTTTCGCGGCGAGGAACACCAGGTCGCCCTTGCCCGCCGTCTTTTCGAGGAACTGGCCGGGTTGCTGCGCGAGGGCTACCCGCTCTATCCCCCCGACATCGACTACGCCGTTCGTATCCTGAGCAGCGATTCGTCAACCCGTTTGAAGGATATCTTTCTCGACACCATCTACGTTTCGGCCCGCAAAAAGGTCATCACTCCCAAGAGTCTGGCGCAAAAGACGTACATCGATGCCATCCGGGAGCATGATGTCGTTTTTGGAGTTGGCCCGGCCGGAACCGGCAAGACCTACCTGGCCATGGCGATGGCGGTGGCGAGCCTCGCCCGCAAGGAGGTCAGTCGCATCATCCTGGTGCGACCCGCGGTCGAGGCCGGCGAGAAGCTGGGATTTCTGCCGGGGGATATTGCCGAAAAGGTCAACCCTTATCTGCGCCCCCTCTACGACGCCCTTTACGACATGGTCGATCTGACGCGTGGCCAGGAGATGGTTGAGCAGGGGATTGTCGAAGTGGCACCTCTGGCTTTCATGCGAGGGCGTACCCTGAACGACGCCTTTGTCATTCTCGATGAGGCCCAGAACACAACCTCCGAGCAGATGAAGATGTTTCTGACCCGACTCGGATTCGGCAGCCGGGCGGTTGTCACCGGCGATGCAACCCAGATCGACCTGCCTTCCGGACGGACTTCGGGGCTGCTGGAGGCGATGGATGTTCTTCGCGGCGTGCCGGGTATCGCCGTCATTCGCTTTTCCGACCGGGACGTGGTGCGCCATCCGATAGTACAGTCGATCGTTCAGGCCTATGATCGTCGAGGTCGCAAAAAACACGCTGAAACGGAAGCATCCTGAACTCGTCCATGAACCAGAAAGAACGCAAAACAGAATCCGCGGTCAAGCGGTCCCAGGCAATGTCGTCGGCCAGCCCCTGGTGGGGCGACCAGGGAGAGACGGGTTATCGGCCTTACCTGTTGCTGGGGCTGCTGGCCCTGGTTCTGACCCTGATCATCATTCCAAAGGGGGGGTTCACCCCGGTTCATTATGTTCCCGGAGATATTGCCGCCATCGACATCAAGGCGCCGCGGGACCTGCTTATTCCCGACCCCGGCCTGACCGAGAAAAAACGCCAGGATGCCCGCCAGGCGGTGCTCCCCCTGTACGATTATGACGGCAGCGTCGGTGATCACCTTGCCGCCAACCTCGGTGCCACCCTCGACTTTCTCGGTCGGCCCGAGCAGGTCGAGGCCGATGAAGATCGGCTCAGGGCCGAAGCAGAAGCCCGTATCGGCAGTGAACTCAGCGCCGGCGAATTTCAGGTGCTGCGCAAGATTGCCGCGCGCCCTGAGCTTCGCCAGCCTGTAGTCGACGCCGTCACGCGCGCGCTGGTGGTCAAGGCCGTGGCCAATTTGCAGATTTTCGGCCAGGACCGGCTCAAGGGGATTCTGATTCGGGATCTTGCCACCGGGGAAGAGACCGAACTCGCGGATCTGACACGGGTGGTCGGAGTTGGCGAGCTGCGCAACCGTATCAACAGTGAACTCGCCGATATCGGGTTGGGTAAAAAGGAACGCAAGGTTTTCGAGGGGCTGCTGGCCCGTCTTGTGCGCCCCAACCTGAGTTTCAACCGCAACGAAACCGAAGCGCGCAAAAAGCAGGCCGAGGCTTCGGTCCAGCCTGTTCTGGTGCAGGTCAAAAAGGGCGAAATGATCGTGCGCGAAGGCGCCAGGGTCACGGAAGACCAGGTGCTCAAGCTCAAGGCCCTGCGTGACCTGAAGAAGGACAGCCGCAACCTCGGTGCCGCCCTGGGACTCTTTTTCATCATTCTTACCCTGCTGTGCGTCAGCCACATGTTCGCCAGCCGCAACATCAGCAAGTTCAGGCTGCAGATGCGCGACCTCGTGTTTCTGGTGACGACCTACAGTGGCCTGTTTGTCCTCATCAAGTTCGCCATTTTTCTCAGCAATGCGGTCGAAACAGCCTTCCCCTACATCGACTCGGGCAGCTTTTTCTACCTGATTCCCTTTGCCGCCGGGGCCATGCTCGTGCGGGTAGTGCTGAATTCCGAGGTCGCACTGCTGTTCACGGCCCTGATGGCCCTGATGGTGGGGCTTCTGTTCGGCAACAGCCTGTTCATGGTTCTGTACGTGGTGGGGGGCTCGCTCATCGGTGCCCACTTCGTGCGGCATTGCGGGACCCGGTCGGCCCTGTACCGGGCCGGGTTCCAGGTGTCACTGGTCAATATGGCCATGGTGGTGGGCCTGCATCTGCTTGCCGGCAAACCGTTGACCACCCCTTTGCTCTACAAGCTCGGCTTTGCCTTTGCCGGCGGATTTTTCTGCGCCATCATCGCCACGGCGCTGGTTCCACTGGTTGAGGCGGTCTTCAAGTACACCACCGATATCAAGCTGCTGGAACTGGCCAATCTCAATACGCCGGTTCTGCGACAGCTCATGGTGCAGGCCCCCGGGACCTATCATCACTCCATCGTTGTCGGCAACCTGGCCGAGGCCGGTGCCGAAGCCATCGGTGCCAACCCTCTTCTGGCGCGGGTCGCCGCCTATTACCACGATATCGGCAAGATCAGAAAACCGCTCTATTTCGTCGAGAATCAGTCCGGCAGCGAAAACAAGCACGACAAGCTGGCCCCTTCCATGAGTGCCCTGATCCTCATGGCCCATATCAAGGACGGGGTCGAACTGGCGCGAGAGAACCGCCTCGGGCAGGAACTGATCGACATTCTGCGCCAGCACCACGGCACGGCCCTGATGAAGTTTTTCTACGACAAGGCCAAAAACCAGCAGGACCCGGGCGTTCAGCAGGTCGACGAGCGTGATTACCGTTATCCGGGACCAAAGCCCCAGACCAGGGAGGCGGCCCTGATCATGCTGGCCGATGCCGTCGAGGCGGCCGGTCGTACCCTGACCGACCCGACGCCGGCGCGCATCCAGGGAATGGTTCAGAAGATCATCAACAACATTTTCATCGACGGCCAGCTGGACGAGTGCGAGCTGACCCTGAAGGACCTGCACAAGATCGCACGGAGCTTCAACCGCATCCTGGCAGGCATCTTTCACTACCGGATCGACTACCCGGAACCGGTTCACAAGGAAAAGGAAAACGGCAGGAAACATGGCGACCATTCAGATCGAAAACAGGCAGAACAGCCGGAACGTCGACCTGAGCCTGATAAAAAGGGCGGCACAGAAGATCTTAAGCGTCTCGGAATGTCCTGACGCTGAACTGTCGGTGCTGCTGGTTGACGACGAGGAGATCCGCCAGATCAACAGGGACTACCTCGATCGCGACCGGCCGACCAATGTCATCTCCTTTTCCATGCAGGAAGGGGAGGGGGGCGAACTCTGCCCCGGCTTGCTCGGCGATGTGGTCATATCGGTCGATACGGCCGCGCGCGATGCCGCCGAGGCGGAGATCCCATTCGAGCATGAACTCTGCTTTTTGCTGCTGCATGGCATTCTGCATCTGCTCGGCTACGATCACGAACGCAGCGGAGATGATGAGGCGGCCCGTATGGAAGCGCGGGAACGGGAACTGTTTGCCCTGCTGAAGGAGGAGTGTCTCCAGGCTTGAAACAGGACCCGGTCAAACCAACCCGTTGGCTTGAGAGCGTCAACTGCGCCATCGAAGGGATTCTCTGGGCCGCCAGAACCCAGAAACATCTGCGCTGGCATCTTGTTGTCGCCGCAGCTGTCCTGGCCGCCGCGCTCTATTTTCGTGTGCCCGCCATTGAACTGATGCTGCTGGCCAGCGCCATCACCCTTGTTGTTTTTGCCGAGTTGATGAATACGGCGGTCGAGATTGTCGTCGACATGGTCTGCCCCGGTCCGGACCCCCGCGCCCGGCGAGCCAAGGATGTCGCCGCCGGTGCTGTTCTGCTGGCCAGCATCGGCGCCGCCGCCCTGGGCTATTTCGTCTTTTCCCGCTACCTGGTGCCGAGAGTGGGACAGCGGCTGGAACCCTACCAGCATATCCCCGGAGAAACCGCCGTGATCGCCGTTTTGGCGGTGACAATTCTGGTGGTCCTGTTCAAGGCTCGCCTCGGGCGGGGCACGCCGCTGCACGGCGGCATGCCGAGTGGGCATGCTGCTGTCGCCTTCTCCATCGCAACGTCTGTGGCTCTGGCCCAGGTCAGCCTGGTGATCATCATTCTGGCCATGGTTCTGGCCACCATGGTGAGCCACAGCCGATTGCTGATGGGCATCCACAGTGTTGGCGAAGTGCTTGCCGGGGCCGGCCTCGGTATCGTGCTGACCCTGATTATCCACCTGCTGCTTTAGGGGGATGCCATTGCAATGGCGTACATGGAGGTATGGGTGTGAATGACGAACCGTCAAGACAACAGTCTCTGTCGTGGCTGAGGCGTCTCGGGCGCCTGTTGTCCGGAAGACGCCGGGCGCTGTCCGAGCGGGAGCTTCAGGCCATGATCGAGGAGTCGGAAGAAGAAGGGCTGATCAATGAGGAGGAAGGCGAAATGCTCGCCTCCATCTTCGAGTTCGGCGAGACCATCGTGCGCGAGGTCATGGTTCCCCGCACGGCCATGGTCTGCTGCCCGGTCGATGCTTCCATGGCGGAACTGATCGACATCATCAACCGGTCCGGTCATTCCCGTTTTCCGATCTTCGAGGGGACGACCGACCGCATTATCGGCGTGGTTCACGCCAAGGATCTGCTTCGCTTCTGGGGCCGGGCCCCCGATGCCGTCAGCATCCGGGAGGTCATGCGCCAGCCCTTTTTTGTTCCTGAGACCAAGAAAATCGAGGAACTGCTCAAGGATTTCCGCACTCGCCGGGTGCATCTTGCTATCGCCGTGGACGAGTACGGCGGCACTTCGGGCCTGATCACCATCGAGGACCTGATCGAGGAGATCGTCGGCGACATCCAGGATGAGCATGACTTCGAAATGGCCTGGATTGAGCCGGCGGGCGAGGGCGCCTACATTGCCGATGCCCGCGTTGCCATGGCCGACCTGGAGGAACAGCTCGATCTCGATATCGACTATCCGGAGGAGGTCGATTCTCTGGGCGGCCTGCTTTGCCACCTGTGCGGGTCGGTACCCACGCCGGGTCAGGTCCTCTACGCCGGCCCGTTGCGGTTTCGCGTCCTTGAGGCAGACGAGCGCAAGGTCAGCCGGGTGCGCCTGGAAATGAACCCGGAGCAGGGCAGTGACAGCTGAACTGTCGCGCTGGCGGCCATCGGCCGGTCTGCTTTGGGCTTTGGTCGGAGGTGGGGCGGTCGCTCTGGCGTTTCCCCGGCCGCAGCTTTTCGCTCTGGCCTGGATCGGCCTGGTGCCTTTGCTGGTGCAGACCAGGCAACTGGCATTTCGCAGGGCTCTTGCTGCCGGCAGTTTCAGTTTTGCCCTGGTTCTCTACTGGCTCAATATCGTCATGACCACCTACGGCGGCCTGGTCTGGCCGCTCGCGGCTGTTGTCTGGCTGCTTCTGTCGGTTTACCTGGGGCTTTACTGGGCCGTACCGATCTGGCTGGCGGTCGATCTCAGGCAACGGCGTGGCCTGTCCCTCTGCTGGACTTTCCCTTTTTTCTGGTGTGCCTTCGAATTTCTGCGGGGCAAACTGCTGACCGGGTTTCCCTGGGCGCAGATCGGCTACAGCCAGTACCCCTGGGCCTCCCTGCGGCAGACGGCCGATCTGTTCGGGGTCATTGGCATCGGTTTTCTGGTTGCCCTCGGCAATGCCCTGATCGCAGAGGTCCTGCTTCGCCGCAGGGAGGGGAGAGGCTGGCCGGTGCGTACGGCCGTGGTGATCCTGCTGCTCCTTGTCGGTAGCCAGATCTACGGCCAGGTGCGGTTGCATGCCTGGGAGCGTCCCGTCGCCGAGCCTGTTCGGGTTGCCCTGGCCCAGGGGAATATTGATCAGGGCCAGAAGTGGAACCCGACCATGCTGCGGCGTACCCTGGAGATTTACCGGGACCTGACCGTCCGTGCCGGCCTGGCCGGAGCCGATATGGTTGTCTGGCCCGAAAGTGCAGCTCCCTTCTATTTCAACGAGCCCGGACCTGCCCGCGACCTGGTGCTGGAAACCGTTCGGCAGACTGATACGCATCTGCTGCTTGGCGCGCCGGCATACGAGCGGGAGGAGTCGGGTTTCCGATATTTCAACAGCGCCTTTCTGCTCACGCCGGCCGGAGTTGAACTTGGCCGCAGCGACAAGATTCACCTGGTTCCCTTTGGTGAGTACGTTCCACTCAAGTGGCTGTTGCCCTTTGTCGACAAGCTGGTCGTCGGCATCGGTGATTTCTCGCCCGGCACGGTGCGCCCCCTGCGCCTGAATGGTCATGCTCTCGGAGTGCTGGTCTGCTATGAGGCGATTTTTCCCGAACTGGCTCGGAATTACGTTGCGGAAGGGGCCTCCATGCTGGTCAACCTGACCAACGACGCCTGGTTCGGGCGGTCCTCGGCTCCATGGCAACACCTGTATATGGCCGCGTTTCGTGCGGTCGAGAACAGGATATGGCTGGCCCGGGCCGCCAATACAGGTATCTCCGCCCTGGTGGCGCCGACCGGCGAGGTGACGGTCCGGACAAACCTGTTCGAAACGAGCCTGGTTATCGGACAGGCGGGATTCGGTTCCGGGGAAAGTCTTTACGGCCGGGGTGGTTTCCTCTTTCCGTATCTTTGTCTTTTCCTGGCTTTAGCTCTGTGGTTGCGTGGTTGGCGAAAAACTGGCTGCTGAGGGGGCAACTGCCTTGCTACCCTGTGGTTGAGCAGGTATAATCACCGACCGTTTTGCAACCGACCCAACCGAGGAAAGCCATGTTTCGAGACGAAAAGGAACGTATTGAATCTCTGAAGGAAAAGCTCGTCGAGCTGAGGAGGTATCTTTGACCTCGACAGCAAGAAGGAACGCATCCAGGAACTGGAGGCGGAAATAGCCAGCCCCGATTTCTGGGACCGGGGTGACGAATCCCAGGAGCTTCTGCGTGAGCGCACCGGCCTGCAGAAGACAGTGGAATCCTGGGAATCGTCCTGGCAGGAACTTGAAGACCTGCAGGTTCTTTGTGAACTGGGGGAAGAGGGGGAGGACGAAGAGACC
>RFIO01000493.1 GCA_003695205.1 Deltaproteobacteria bacterium | reverse complement strand
GATCCTCACCCCGCAGATAGCCGAGTTCGACCAGCAGATCGCCGACGCGCAGGCCGACACGATCCTTCTGCATGGCGGCACGCAGACCGTCTTCCGACAGGTATTCCAGGTCGTAGAGAACCTGCAGCAGGGTTTTGGGAGAGGCGAGCTTACCCTGTACCCGACGGGCATACTGCAGCTGTTTGACCGACACCAGGCTGTGCTTCACCAGAAAGTCGGCAAGAATATCGGAGCTGCACCTTGTCTGCGTTTTCGCTTCTGCCGCAGGCGTATGTTGTCTGGCCGAAGCCCGGGCTGTCATAAGACCTCCGAAACAGATGAGTTACCCATCCTTTCGTCGGAAACAGCCGAATACTTTAGGCCCTCAGCCGGAAACCATTGGCCGCCATGTCACCGAAACAGCGAAGGCCGATTTCGGCCAAATCGGCCAACCCCCGCCTGTTAATGCTATGAAATAAAAGACTTCAAACGATAAACCACCACAATTTCAGGCGATTGACCAAACTGGCCACAACCTCTGAATGGCATCGAAGTTGCCTTGTGCTGACCGACCAAACAATGTTCTAAACACAAGGAGGACCCCGCCATGGCCGAGGCCAAAACATCCCGACTGGGAATTTTTCAGAAAATCCTTTTGACCACCCTGATCGTTTCACTGGTGCCCCTGACTCTGATCTGGCTCGTGGAACACCGGACGACCTCCAGCCTTGCACAGCAGCAGGCGGAGCAGCAACTCAAGGGATTCAGTCGCCAGCTTGCCACCCACGTCGATGACTGGCTGGACATGAACCAGCGCCTGCTGCGGCAGAACGCGGCCCTGGCTGCCATGCGTTCCATGGACGCCGGTCTCCAGAACCCGGTTCTGAAGGAAATCTCCCGGACTTACGACTGGATCTACCTCGCCTTCACCATCGATACCCGGGGGCGAAACATCGGTCGCAGCGACGGCAAAGCGACCAAGTTCTACGGCGATCGGCTCTATTTCCGCCAGGTCATGGAGGGGGCACCATTGGGAAGGCAGGTTTTGATTGGCAAAACCTCAGGGAAGCCGGCCCTGGTGCTGTCGGTACCCATCCTGGACGGGACGGGAAGAATCCAGGGTGTCCTGGCCATCGCCATGACCCTTACCGACCTGTCCCAGACCATTACCGAGGCCAGCATCGGCCGTACCGGCTACGCCTTTCTGCTCGATGAAACCGGCAACGTCATTGCCCACCGGTCAAAAAAATTCACAAGTTCACGCGCCAATTTCAGCCGGCATCCGGTCTTCATCGCCAGCAAAACCAGCACCTCCGGATTGCAGACCTTCACGGACAGCGACGGACGTGAGACGATCGCTGCCATGCAGACGACCCGCAACGGCTGGGTTCTTATCGCACGCCAGGACGCGATCGAAGCCTTTGAACCGGTACGGCAGGCGACGACCCAGGCCGTCATCCTGCTGGTCGTTACCCTGGTGGCCGTTGTCGCAATTTCCTGGATGGTGTCCCAGCGACTGGCTACACCGATCCGCAAGCTTACTGCGGCGGCCGATCAGCTCAGCAAGGGCAAGCTCGACGTCGAGATATCCGGCACAGAGCGAAAGGATGAAATCGGGGATATGGCTCGAGCGGTTCAGCGGCTCGGAGTGAGCATTCGCTACGCCATCAATCGGCTGAAAAAAGGCTGAGGATCAAAGCAGCACCGGACCGCCGTCCTGAACGGCCTGGCGGCCCGGTGCTGCCATAGAAACAACCGTCATCAATGTCTGTGAATCAGACTCCCTGCCTGTCCTCGGCATCCTTCTGGCTGCGGTAACGGAACCACCAGAGGAAAATCAGATAGGACAGGGCAAAGGGGGTGCCACGGAAGATGAACACCACCCAGTAGCGCAACTCCATGCCGAAGCCGACGATACTGGCCAGCACCAGCGGCAGCAGTGACACCAGAGGGACACTGGCCAGGTCCCGCCAGCGCCCACGGTAACGGTGCAGCATGTAGGCCTGCAGCAGCAGGTAGAGAGGCACGGAGGCGACATTCAGGTAAAACAGCCAGTCACGCAGCAAGCGCTGTTTGCTGGCAAAAGGATCGGCCAGGTTGCCGCGCAGCCAGTTCTGATGCCTTTCAAGCTGCTCGACCCACAGTGGCTTTTTCCGCTCGGTCGGTGTCCCCTCGGGCTTTTTCCAGGAAAAAGGGAAAGGCAGGCTGAGTTCGCCGATCTTCTCCCTTTCACCGTTGAGGATCTCAACCCTGACTTCGTCGATGTGGGTGACATTGGTAAAACCGATCCAGCCGAGCGCCTCACCCTCGCCCGCGTTCTGCAGCTCGGGGTAGCCGGTATAAAAGCCGTACTCCAGCTTCTGCCCGTGGCTGTAGGCGGCGTAGGTAAAAACAAGGGGGATATCACTTTCGTAGCCCAGGCGGAAAAAGAGCTGCTGGTCGATCTCCAGACTTTCACCGGCCCTGGGATCAGAATCGAGCAGACGAACGTGCAGATCGAAGTCGGCCCGGGCCGAAACGATACCGGCCTGGAGCAGCAGCAAAAGAAACCAGAAGACCCGTAATTTCATCATCATCTCTCAGAGCGACAAGGTGGTAGCAGCACAGTCCCGGGCAACACACGTCCCGGCACCTGCCGGAAAGTCTTTCCCTGCTGTATAGCGCGACATACCGCGCCCGGTCAAACGACAGGGGCCGGAAAAGTGTCGGACTATCCTGGATCTGGCGGCAAATCCGCCTGTCAGGCCCAAATTTCCGTTTCAGATCGCGTAGTCCGCCCCCCCTAGAAAAAAGGCCGCCCCGACAAGGGCGGCCGATATGGATGTGCGATTGATGGCAAAAGAAATCAGGCGCTTTTGCTGTAGCCTTCCATCTCGTCGAACTGCAGGTACTGGTAGACCTCATCCTTCTTCGGCTCGACCTTCTCCCTGTAGACCGCGAGGTACTCATCCGGGGTCGGCAACTTGCCGAGGATGGAAGTAACGGCACCGAGTTCGGCGGAACCGAGGTAGACCTGGGCGCCATTGCCCATGCGGTCGTCGAAGTTGCGGGTCGAGGTCGAGAAGACCGTGGCGTTGTCCGGCACCCGGGCCTGGTTGCCCATGCACAGGGAGCAGCCGGCGATCTCAATGCGGGCACCGACGGCGCTGAAGATGGAGAAGCGGGCCTCTTCCTTGAGTTTGTCCTGGTCCATGCGGGTTGGCGGACAGATCCAGGTGCGGACCTCCGGGTTGAACTTCTGGCCGCGCCAGATCTCGGAGGCGGCCCGGAAGTGGCCGATGTTGGTCATGCAGGAGCCGAGGAAGACGTCGTTGATTCGGGTGCCGGCAACCTCACTGAGGAGCTTGACATCGTCCGGATCGTTCGGGCATGCGAGAATCGGCTCGGTGATCTCGGCCAGGTCGATCTCGATGACCGCCGCGTACTCGGCGTTGCTGTCGGCCTTGAGCAGCTTGGGCTCCTTGAGCCACTCCTTGACGTCTTCGATACGCCGGCGCAGGGTGTCGGCGTGCTGGTAGCCTTCCTCGATCATCTTCTCCATCAGGGCGATGTTCGAGCGCAGGTAGGTGCAGACGCTCTCCTCGGAGAGCTGGATGCAGCCGGCGGCGGCCGAGCGCTCGGCGGCAGCGTCGGTCAGTTCGAAGGCCTGCTCGACGGAGAGGTTGGGCAACCCTTCCATTTCGAGGATACGGCCGTTGAAGACGTTGACCTTGTTCTTCTTCGGGACGGTCAGCAATCCCTGCTTGATGGCGTAATAGGGGATGGCGTTGACCGCGTCGCGCAGGGTGATGCCGGGGTTCAGTTCGCCCTTGAAGCGCACAAGCACCGACTCGGGCATGTCCAGTGGCATGAAGCCGAGGGCACCGGCGAAGGCGACCAGGCCGGAACCGGCCGGGAAGCTGATGCCGATGGGGAAGCGGGTATGCGAGTCGCCGCCGGTACCGACGGTGTCGGGAATCAGCAGGCGGTTCAGCCAGGAGTGGATGACGCCGTCGCCCGGGCGCAGCGCCACGCCCTCGCGGGCGGCGATGAAACCGGGCAGGGTCTGATGCATCTTGACGTCGGCCGGCTTCGGATAGGCGGCGGTGTGGCAGAAGGACTGCATGAACATCGGCGACTTGAACTTCAGGCAGGCCAGTTCCTTGATCTCGTCGGCGGTCATCGGCCCGGTGGTGTCCTGGGAACCGACGGTGGTCATCTTCGGCTCGCAGGCGGTACCGGGCAGCACGCCCTCGACGCCGCAGGCGCGGCCGACCATCTTCTGCGCCAGCGTGTAGCCCTGGCCCGGCTTCGGAGTCGGGTTGTCCGGCTTGGCGAAGAATTCGGCCTCGCCCATGCCGAGAGCCTCGCGCGCCTGGGCCGTCAGGCTGCGGCCGATGATCAGCGGAATGCGGCCGCCGGCGCGATACTCGTCAGGCACCGTATTCGGCTTGATCTCGAAGGTCGAGATGACCTCGCCGGCCTCGTTGGTCACTTCGCCCTTTTTGGTGTTGATGGTGATCACGTCGCCCATGTTCATCCTGGTAACGTCCATGCGCAGCGGCAGGGCGCCGGAGTCCTGGGCGGTATTGAAAAAGATCGGCGCGATGACGCCGCCGATGATGACGCCGCCGCGGCGCTTGTTGGGCACACAGGGGATGTCCTCACCGATGTGCCAGAGGACCGAGTTGCAGGCCGACTTGCGGGACGAACCGGTACCGACCACGTCGCCGACGAAGGCGACCTGGTGCCCCTCGGCTCGCCATTTGGCGATCTCGTCGATGCCGCCGGGGAAGCGGGTCTTGCCCATGGCCAGGGCATGCAGCGGAATATCCGGGCGGCTCCAGGCGTCACCGGCCGGCGAAAAGTCGTCGGTGTTGATCTCCCCTTCGACCTTGAAAACCTTGACGGTAATGGTTTCGGGAATTTCAGGCCGACTGGTGAACCACTCGGCGTTGGCCCAGGACTCGACCACCTTTTTCGCGGCGGCGTTCGACTTGCTCAGTTCGATCACCTGCTCGGCGGCATCGTAGACATAGGTCAGACCGGACAGGGCACAGGCGGCCTCGTCGGCCAGGTCGGCATCCTTGAGAGCCTCGATCAGCGGCTGGACGTTGTAGCCGCCGATCATGGTGCCGAGAATCTGCACGGCCTTCTTCCTGTCGATCAGCGGGCAGCTTTTGGCCCCCGTCAGAATGTCGGCCAGAAAAGCGGCCTTGACCTCGGCGGCCGGATCGACACCCGGAGAAATCCGCTCGGTGAAGAGGTTCATCAGGAACTCTTCCTTGCCGGCGGGGGGATTCTGCAGCAGGTCACACAGCTGAGTCGCCTGCTCCGGGTTGAGCGGCAGGGCAGGAATGCCCTGGGCCTTGCGTTCTTCTTCGTGGCGCAGATAGGCTTCGATCATCTCTCTCCTCCAGATTGTCCGGGAACAAAGGGCGGCACCAGCCGCCCTACCCCAATTTGTTCTTAAGAAACAGGATGTTGTCCAGGTCGCAACAGACCTGAGTGTTGCATACTGTATACGATTGCCCGGTCAGTGTCAATCGACTTTCCCCTGTCCCGGACGATCCCTTGCGACCCCTTGTGTGAATTATTCTGTCACATACCTGCACCATACTGAAACTGCCCGACACAAGCGGAACAGCCGCCCCTCAACCGAAACCGACCGGGAGAACCGACATGTTCGAATGCACCCTGATGATCTGCCTGGCCATTATCGCCTTCAGCCCCATGCTACCCGCCGAGCCGCCGACAAAAAAGGGAGGCTGCCGCCGGACCCGACATCGCGGACATCAAAGACTGCCAGCCTGCCCGCCAGGCCATCGGGAAGGGCTGGCTCCGACATTGCAACGGACGAAAATGCGGATGTTGTCGCGCCATACCCGCAGCACGGAGGTCCGGCTGCACTGATTAGCGCTCATGGCTACCCATAACAGGTTCATCCCGCTATAATGGCCCGGTGTCGACAACTTGCCAACCTAGCTGACGGGGGCCATCGTGAAACGCTCGCTTGCCATCTTCTCCGCGCTGACGATCCTGCTGCTGATACAACCGGTCTCCTCGAGGGCCCAGCCCCTGACCCAGAGGGATTGGCTGGTCAACCTGGTCAACGGCCTTGGCTGGAGTTTCGGTCTGCCCGACGCCCCCACCGACAGGGACTATCTCGCCATCGTCGGCGGCGTGCGCTACCTGCGCCTCGAAGCCGAAGAGCACGTCCGGCGGGAGGACAAAATCTCTTTCAAAAAGCACCTGGTTTTCGGCGATTTCAGCGGAGAATCATGGGTCAGCGGCATTGCCCGGCCGACCACCGCCCATATCGATTTCCTGCTCCCCATCAGCGGCCGCTACCAGCTGCGGGCCAGAATCCTTCGGCCCGGTCATCGCTTCATGGTCGGCGGCACTGAACTGACAGCCGACGGCGGCAACCAGTTCGCCACCGTCAATGTCGGCCAGGTCGACCTGGTCGCCGGCCCCAACGTCATCGAAATCGGCCTGCCGGCCAACGGCGCCGTCGATTTCGTGGAACTCCAGGCCCCGCCCTACCCCGCCATCGAACCGGTGGGCGGCTGGCGGCTCGATGAACCGCTCACCCGGGCCGACCTGGCCGCAACGGCCATCCGCACCCTGCAATTACATACGGTTCTTCCGCCGGCAGGCGAACCGGCGACCCTGGAAGCGGAAAAGATTCTGACCGAGGGCGGCACAACCGAGGTCACCGACACCCGGCTGCTGGGCGCGGCCAGCGACGGCCAATGGGTGCGCGCCCGCGGGCAGAAGACGGAGGCGACCCTGACCTTCATCCCGCCGCAGGACGGCATCTACCGACTTTACGTCCGCGGTACAGGCAGAATCAGTATTAGCCTCGATGGCGCCGACCCGACTGACCTGACCTTCGCCCCCTACCTCGAGCAACGCCTGCTGGGCACCGTTCCCCTGTCGAAACGCCCCCACCGCCTGAGATGCACCCTCGCGCCGCGCACGGGACTCGACAGCATCGTCCTGCAGAAGCTCTCCACCAGCCCGGAAGCCTTTCTCGTACTGGCCGGTCTGGACAGTGGCGACCCGCCGGGGCCACGAGACGTTGACCGGACCCTGGAGCTGCTGACCCGCTTCCTGCCGCCCCGCTGATATAGCCGTGCCACCCCTTGTGTCGCTGGTCGCTCTGGGCTGCGGCATCCTGCTGGCCGACATGGTGCCGCAGCTGGGCTGGTACGCCATCCTGCCCGGCGGCCTTCTGGTTCTCGGCGGCCTGCTCCTGTCCGGGCGGCGCCCGGTTGCCCGCCTGATTCCGCTTGGGCTGGCCCTGCTCGGGCTGGGGCTGGCACAGCAGCAGCTGCGCCCACCCATGCGCCCCAACGACCTGCGGCAGCTGGCAGATGGGGGCAAATACCGGATCGAGGCCACAGTTGTTGACTGCCGCCTGGATGAAGACGGTCGTGCCCGGCTCGATCTCAAGGCCAGGGTTCATGGGCAGTCGCCTGCCCCCCGCACCGGCCGCCTGCGGCTGACTGTCGACCATTGCGAGCGCCCCTTCCTGCCCGGAGAGCATCTCGCGTTCACCAGCAAATTGAAAAGACCGCACCGCTTCGGCAACCCGGGCGAATTCAACTATCCGCGCCACCTGGCCAGCCGGGGCATCTACCTGATCGCCTACCTGCCCAAGGCAGAACAGATCGAAATCCTGCCCGCGTCGCGCAACTGGCGACGGCAAATGGCGGATGCGCGCGCAAGAGCCAGCAACGAAATCGACCGGCTGCTGCCCCGGCCCCAGGCCCCTTTGCTGCGCGCCCTGCTGCTCGGAGATCGCGACCGGTTTCCGGCCGAGTTGCGCGCCCGCATCGCCGGTGCCGGGCTCTCCCACCTTCTCGCCATCTCCGGACTGCACCTCGGCCTGGTCGGCGGACTGCTCTTTGCGGCGGCTTTTTTCCTCTGGCGGCGCAGCGAACGTCTGATGCTGCTGCAGCCTCCGGCCCGCGTCCTGCCGCTGCTGATAGCGCCCCTGCTAGCCCTGTACACCCTGCTGACCGGGGCTGCCGTCTCCACCCTGCGCGCCCTGCTGATCTGGGCGCTGGGCTCGCTGCTGCTGGCGTCGTCTCGCAGGTATCGACCGGTTGACCTGCTCTGGTTCGTTGTCCTGCTGATGCTGCTGATCAATCCTCTCTGGCTGTTCGAACCCGGGCTGCAGCTGTCCGTCGCTGGCGCGACAGGCATCCTGCTGCTGGTCCCGCGCTGGCACCGCCGGATACCGGGTACTTGGCGCAAATTTGCGGATTTGCCCCTGGCCACCCTGGCGGCCAACCTGGCAACCTTCCTCCTTGTCGGGCTCCACTTCCACCAGTTCGCTCCCGCCGGGTTGGTCAGCAACCTGTTCGCCATCCCCGTTATCGGATTTTTCACCCTGCCGGCAGGCCTCGTTGGTCTCGGAGCCCGACTGGCCGGAATCCCCGGAGGCGAAATTCTCCTGCATTTTTCCGGCTGGTCGGCCGAGCGAATCGTCGACCTGGCCGATGCAGTCGCCGGCCTGCCCCTCTTCAACCCGCTCGACTGGTTTCCCGATCCCCTGCAACTCCTGGCCGGCGCGGCGTTTGTGCTGGCGATCCAGGCTCTCTCCACCGCCAGGTTTCGCAGGGCGACAACCTGTCTGTTGGCCGCCATCACATTTTTGGCCCTGCCGACCGCCGGCAACAACGGCCACATCCGGGTAACCGCCGTCGCGGTCGGACAGGGAGAAGCCATCCTGCTGGAAACCCCGACCGGCAAACGCTATCTGGTCGACGGTGGCGGCTTGCGCTACTCGAAGTTCGATATCGGCAGCCGCCTGTTGCTGCCAACCCTCGGCTGGCTCGGTATCCACAGCCTCGACGGTGTCATTCTCAGCCATCCGCACCCGGACCACTACCTGGGCCTGGAAGCGGTGTTGCGGAAAATGCCGCCCCGGCAATTCATTACGGGCTTGCCCCGAAACCGGCTGCCAGGGCAACTGGTTGAAGCATTCGACCCGCAAACGGCCTACATTCAGCTGGAACCGGGGTGGCACAGGCTGGTCGCCGACCCCGACACCGACCTGCGCGTCTGGGTGCCGCGGCAGCAGACAGGGCCGGTCAACGACCGCTCCCTGGTCGTCTACCTCGGCAGCGGCAGCCAGGGGGTGCTGCTGACCGGCGACCTCGAACGAACCGGCGTTGCCAGGCTGATGCGGCAGCTGCCCGACATGCAGGTCACGCTGCTCAAGCTGCCCCACCATGGCAGCCGCCACTCCGGCACCGAACACCTGCTCGAGCGGCTCAGGCCGGCGCAGGCCCTGGTTTCAGCCGGCCGCAACAATGTCTATCGTTTTCCGGCCGAGGCGGTGATCCGTGCCTGCCGGGAGCGGGGCATAAAACTCTGGCGCACCGACCTGGACGGCTGCGTCCGCCTGGTGGCAACACCGGAAGGCTGGCAGCGGCAACAGGGCTTTTCATTTGACATAAATCTCTGATTTCGCTTAACTTGATGGTTCTTCCAGGGAGGGAGCCACATGGCTGAACCCGTAGTGCTGGTGGCGGATGACGAACTCTTTTTCCGCCGCGTCTTTGCCGATATCCTTGATCGCGAGGGCTATCAGCTCGACGTCGTCGACTCCGGCCAGGCGGCCATCAACCGCCTGCAGCGGGGCGATGTCGACCTGGTTCTGACCGACCTGGTCATGCCCGGCCTCGACGGCCTGGAAGTCCTGCGCTGCGCCCGCGAACTGGACAATCCTCCGGACGTGGTCCTGGTGACCGGCAATGCCACCCTTGAAACCGCCGTTCAGGCCCTGAAAAACGGAGCCCGCGACTACCTGGTCAAGCCGTGCAACCCCGAGGAGCTCAAGCACCTGGTTCACACCTGTCTGGAGCAGCGACGCCTGGTCAACGAAAACGGCCTGCTGAAAAGCCAGCTGGAACTCTTCCGCAAGGGACAGCAGCTCTCAAGCCAGATCGAACTCGACCGTCTGCTGAGCGGGGCGGTCAACACCCTCCTGCGGGAAATGGGCGACGGTCGCGGATTCGCTTTTCTCTGCAGTGACAAAAATGTTGAGCAGCTCCTCGGTCTGGCCGGTCTCGAAGACTATGACGCCAGGGTCCTGGCCGACTGCCTTCTGCCCCAGGCGCGCGAGGCGAACGGCTGGGTCCGGATCGGCCACCCCCCCGGCAACGCCCCCGACAAGCTGCCGCCAGACTGCCGCCAGATTCTGCTCTTTCCCCTGACCAGCCAGGACGAATGCAAGGGCGGGCTGGCCCTGATCAATCCCCCCGGCAAAGACCTGCCCCCGTCCTCGGAAATGGAGAACCTGGAGTTTCTGGCCGAGCAGACCAACATCGGCTTCGACAACGCCTTCCGTTACCAGGGAGCGCGGGAACTGATCTATACCGATGATCTCACCGGGCTCTACAACCAGCGCTATCTCGAAATTGCCATAGACCAGGAAATTCGCCGCGCCGACCGCTACGGTCTCGAGTTCTCGGTCCTGTTTTTCGACATCGACTACTTCAAGAAGGTCAATGACACCCACGGCCACCTCTCCGGCAGCCGGGCGCTGCAGGAGGTGGCGAACCTGCTGCGGCGAAGTATCCGTGAGGTCGACATCCCCTTTCGCTATGGCGGGGACGAATTCACCGCGCTGCTGGTCGAAACCGGTGCCGAAGGCGCGGCCATCGTCGCCGAGCGCCTGCGCCGTGCCATAGAGCAGCACGTCTTTCTGCGCGACCTGGACCAGGACACCAACCTGACCGCCAGCATCGGCTACGCCACCTATCCCGGCGATGCCGCGACCAAGAAACAGATTCTTCAGCTGGCCGACAACGCCATGTACCTGGGCAAAAAAAGCCGCAACGTCGTGCGCGGCGCCGGACATCTCAACCTGTGACCGGGACTTTCGGGATGCTTCTGAAAATCCCCTGTCTTCTTTGTCTTGCCGCCTGCCTGTGGGTGCTGCCGGCAACTGCCTCCGATCAGACGACCGATCTTCAGTCTCTTGCCATTGAGCGCTACCGCCAGGCGCTGGCCGTCGACCCCGACAACAACGCCCTGCGCTACGTCCTCGGCGTCAGTCTGCTTGGGCAGAACCGCTACGAGGAAGCCGTCAGGGAACTTAAAGTCGCCTATCCCGCCTATATCGACTCAGTGGAGGCCAATTACAACCTGGCCCTGGCTCTGGTCGGCAGCGGCGATGCCGACAGCGCCCTGCTCTACCTGCAGCAGGCTGAAGACCTCGGTGCCGCCGAACAGGCGGATCTCTACCCGATCGCGGCCATCTACTTCAATATCGCCCTGAAACAGCTCAACGGGGACCGGTTGGAGGATGCCGCCGCCCTGCTTCGCCATGTACTCGACCTGCCCGGACCGAAAGTGGAGACCCACCGCCTGCTCGGCGACATCTACATGCGCCTCAACGATTCGGATCGGGCGGAGGGGCACTGGCTCGAGGTGCTCCGCGCAGCCCCCAACGACCCGGTCGCCAGCGATTACCTGTTCACCATCCGCTACAACCGGGGACTGGAGTTGCTTGAGAAAAACCCTGAAAAAGCCGGTGAACAGTTCCGCGCCGCGCTCGAGGTCAACCCCGAGGCCGCACTGCCCCATTACTATCTGGCCTACCTGGCGTACCGGAGCCAGGATTGCGTCACCACTCTCGAGCAGCTGGAACAGGCCCGTATCGGCCTGCCTGAGACGACCCGCGAGAGCCTGGCGGCC
The DNA here is from genome assembly GCA_003695205.1 of Deltaproteobacteria bacterium. GTDB lineage: Bacteria > Desulfobacterota > Desulfuromonadia > Desulfuromonadales > Geothermobacteraceae > Geothermobacter. Next base: position 10,893 of record RFIO01000493.1, on the reverse strand, counting down.
ATGGCCTTCAACTGCGCCGCGCGCCTGCTCGACCAGAACCGCCCCGAGGCGGCGCGGCCGGCTGTCGCCCTGCTGGCTGAATCGAAAGCGACCGAAGTTCAGGCCCATTTCCTCGCCGGCAACATCCACCTCGCCCTTGAGGAGTATGCCGATGCACGCGCCGAATACCTCGCGGTTCTCCGCCAGGACCCGGGCCATACCGGCGCCAACCTGAACCTGCTCAAGGCTGACCAGGGGACATCTGACCGCCTGTTTGAACAGGGGCGCAACCTCTACCGCCGCGGCGCCTATCGTCAGGCCATCGCCAGGCTGCAGGAATGCCTGGCCATCAATCCCGCCTACCCGATGGCGCGCGACTACCTCGACCAGAGCCGGTCGGATCTTGAATCCTCGGTCGAAACAATCATCGCCGATGCGGAACGCCTGGTGGAAAACGATCCGGAGCAGGCCCTGACACAGATCGACCGAGGTCTGGATCTCGACCCGGGAAATTCACGTTTGCGCGACCTGCGCGAACGCGCCACACAGGCCCTGGGCCAGCGCATCGATAGCCTGCTCGCGGACGCCGCGACCCTGGCGGCGGCCGGCAGTGAACGCGAAGCGACTGAACTCTACCGACAGGTACTGACACTCGCACCCGACCACACTGGGGCGAAAGAGGGATTGGCCCTGCTGGAAAAACGTCGCAACAGCCGGGCGGCGGATTTCGTAGCCACCGCCGACAAGGCGCTCGACCGGGGAGACATCCAGGCGGCCGTCGAAGCCTACCGGGCCGCCCTTGCCATCGATCCGGACAACCCCGGTGCCAGAGCGGGCTACGAAAAAGCAGATGCCCTGCTTGATTCACTGGTCAGCGAGGAACTCCGGTGGGCTCGTCGGGCCCGGCAGGCGAACCAGCGTGCCCGGGCGGCCAGTCACTATCTCAAGGCCCTGGCCCTGAGGGAAAAGCCAGAGATCCGGCAGGAGTTCGAACTGTTTCAGAAGGAGAATGACCAGCTCATCTCCGAGCTGGCTGAACGCTGTGAGGCGGCACTGGCACGAGGAGATCTGCGCGCCGCCCGGCAATTGTGGCAGAAACTGCGCCAGCTGGCCCCGGAATCGATGCCAGCCCGTCGACTTGGAGAAGCTCTGCGAACCACGGTCTCCCTGCGCACCAATGAACGGCTGGAGCAGGCCGGTCGCCAACTTGAAGATGGATCCTTCGATCTCGCCCTGGCAAGCTACCGGGCCGTCCTTGAGCTCGATCCCGAAAACAGGGAAGCCCAGGCCGGCATCATCCGGGTCCGTGGCGCCATGAAGAACCGGTTGTCCGAGCTGCTCGTCCAGGCCGAGTCGGCCATCGGAGCCGGGCGCTACGCCGATGCCGACAAGCTGCTGGCACGGACCCGGACGCTCGACCCCTACAACTCCCGGGTCCGGAGTCTGACAAAGCGCCTGTCGTCTCTCAGGCGGTCGGGACTGACACCCGAAGACGCCCGGCGCCTCTACCTGGAAGGGATCGATCTCTACACCCGCGGCCAGTACCGGCAGGCTATCAGCGCCTGGCAACAGGTCCTCACCCTCGACCCGAACCACGAACGGGCACGCTCGAATATCGCCAAGGCCGAGCGCAAACTGGCCCAGATCGAAAGCATCAGGCAATGAGCCGCCCGGGCCTCTTTTCCAGCCTGCGATTCAAGTTCGCCCTGGTGCTGGCGCTGTTCAGCGGCCTGCTCATGGTGCTGGTGGTCCTGTCCCTGGAACAGAACATCCGACGATCGCTGCTGCGCGAAAACCTCGACAAGGGCCTCGGCATCGCCCGCGCCATCGCCTTCAACGCCGAAGACCCGCTGCTGACCGGCGATGACCTCTACCTCTTTTCCGCCGCGCGCAACGCCCTGAAGGCGCCTGGCATCCTGTACGCCCGCATCCTGGACCGGGAAGACACCATCCGCGCCGCCGACGAGGTGCGCTTGGTCGGCACCCGGCCGAACCGGACTGGGGGAAAAATCCTGACGGACCGAAAGGACTTCCGGGCCATCCGGCGTCAGCAGGGACAGAAGAGCTGGTACGAACTGCAGGTTCCGGTCTGGACGGTTGCCGATCCCCCCGTGCGCATCGGCAGTATCCACCTGGGGCTGTCGAGCGAACCGATCCGGCGCGAAATCATGGTCATGCGCAGACAGCTGACCACCCTCGCTCTCGGCGCCCTGCTCGCCGGCGGCCTGGCCGCCTACCTGCTCGCCGGCTTCGCCGTTCGCCCGGTGCTTGGTCTGGTCGAGGCGGTCCGACAGATCGGCCGCGGCAACCTGGACCAGCATGTGGAAACCCGCCGTCGGGATGAAATCGGCATTCTGACCGCCGCCATCAACGACATGGCCGGCAGCCTGCGGGAGAAGGAGTTCATCAAAAGCACCTTCGAGCGCTACATGAGCAAGCCCCTGAGCGATGTCCTGCTCGACCAGGAAAGCATCGAACTTGGCGGCGAAGAAAAGACCGTCACCATTTTGTTTGCCGACATCCGCCGGTTCACCCCACTGGCGGAAAAACTCGAACCGGGCGCCATTCTCGAACTGCTCAACGCCTTTTTCAGCTCCATGATCGAAGTCGTGGCCCAGAACGGAGGCATGGTCGACAAACTGATGGGCGACGCCATCATGGCCCTGTTCGGAGCACCGGTATCGCTGGGGAACGATCCTTTGCGCGCCGTCCAGTGCGCCCTCGACATGCAGCGAACCATCGTCGATTTCAACGAAGCACAGAAGGCACGGGGGCTGCCGCCGCTGCAGATGGGCATCGGCATCAACACCGGACAGGTGATTGCCGGCAATATCGGTTCGACCAGCCGAATGGAGTACACGGTCATCGGTGACAACGTCAACATCGCCGCCCGGCTTCAGGGGCTCGCCGGTGCCGGGGAAATCCTGATTTCCGAAGCGACCTGGCACGAGGTCGAGCGGGAAGTCGAAGCCGAAGCCCTGCCGCCGATGCAGCTCAAGGGGAAACAACAGCCGGTTGCCATCTACCGGGTCACCGGGCTGCGCCTTGACCTGTAGACACCGCCCTCCCCTGAACGGCCCTTGACAATGCCGCCGGCGCAAAGGATGATAGCCGCCCGCGGCCGCTCCGCAGGCGGCCCGCAACTTTCGCAGCAAGGAGAAGACCCGTGAGTATTTCCGGCGTCAAGGGCATGAACGACATTCTGGCCGAGGACACCCCGCTCTGGCAGGAGCTTGAGTCGGCGGCCCGCAGGATTTTTTCCCTTTACGGCTTCAGTGAGATCCGCACGCCGGTGGTCGAGCGGACCGAGCTGTTCTGCAGGTCGATCGGAGAGACGACCGACATCGTCGAAAAGGAGATGTACACCTTCGAGGACCGCAACGGCCTGTCACTGACCCTGCGCCCGGAGGGGACCGCACCGGTGATGCGCGCCTTCGCCCAGCATCGGATGCATGCCTCCGACCAGATCACCAAGCTCTACTACATGGGGCCGATGTTCCGCTACGAACGGCCCCAGAAAGGCCGCTACCGCCAGTTTCACCAGATCGGCGCCGAGGTGATCGGCAGCGAGGACGCCCGCATCGACGCCCAGGTTCTGGCCATGCTGCTGCATTATTTCGAGGCTATCGGCCTGCAGGATGTCGAGTTGCAGATCAACTCCCTGGGCTGTCCGGAATGCCGGCCCGGCTACCGAGACCAGCTGGTCGCCTTCATCGAACAGCGGCTGGATTCCCTGTGCGACGACTGCCGGCGGCGCTACCGGACAAATCCCCTGCGCGTGCTCGACTGCAAGGTTCCCGGCTGCGCCGAGGCCACCGTCGAGGCGCCCTCGGTGCTCGACCATCTCTGCACCGGCTGTCAGGACCATTTTGCCCGGGTGCGCGGCCACCTCGGAGACCTTGAACTCCCCTACGCCATCAACCCGCGCATGGTACGCGGACTCGACTACTACACCCGTACCACCTTCGAACTGCTGACCAGCCACCTCGGTGCCCAGAGTGCCGTGGCCGCCGGCGGTCGCTACGACGGCCTGCTCAGGCAGGTTGGCGGACCTGATCTGCCCGGCATCGGCTTTGCCATGGGCGTGGAACGTCTGGCGCTGCTGCGCGGAGAAAGCCGTCCGACGGTCGAAGGCCCCGACCTGTTCATTGCCGCTCTTGGCGAGACGGCGGGGCGCGAAGCCTTCCGCATCATGTCGAAGCTGCAGCTCAAGGGCATCCGGGTCGAAATCGACTACCGCGGCGGCAGTCTCAAGTCGCAGATGCGTCGAGCCGACAAGCTGGCCGCCCAGCGCGTGCTGATCCTGGGTGAAGACGAGCTCAACCGCGGCACGGCGCCACTCAAGCAGATGGCCGACGGCAGCCAGGTCGAGGTTCGAATCGACGAAAAACTGTTCGACCTGTGCGCCCATCTGCTTTCGACAGAGGGTGATTGACGTTTCGGCAGGCGACTCCCTATAATCTGGAGTTTCCCGGAAGCCCTGGCAGAGGCTCATCGAAGCGCACAGAACGACTAGATATCGGAGGACACATTTCGTGAACGACCAACTCGGCAGCTGGAAACGAACCCACTACTGCGGCGATCTCAAAGCCGGCAACATCGGCGAACAGGTCTGCCTGATGGGCTGGGTACAGAGGCGCCGCGACCACGGCGGACTGATCTTCATCGACCTGCGCGACCGGACCGGCATTGTGCAGCTGGCCCTCGACCCCGACCGCGACCCCGAGGCTCACGCCAAGGCCGACCAGGTCCGCAGCGAATGGGTCGTCGCTGCCATCGGCAGGGTCTCCCCGCGTCCGGAGGGGATGGTCAACCCGAAGTTGAAGACCGGCGAGGTCGAAATCGAGGTGAGCGAACTGCGCATTCTCAACCAGGCCGAGACCCCGCCCTTCATGCTTGACGAATATACGGATGTGGCCGAAAACCTGCGCCTGAAGTACCGCTACCTCGACCTGAGGCGACCGGCGGTGCAGGAATGCCTGATCATGCGTCACAAGGTGACGCGCACCGTGCGCAGCTACCTGGATGAGAACGGTTTTCTTGACATCGAGACCCCGGTCCTGACCAAGAGCACCCCCGAAGGGGCCCGCGACTACCTGGTGCCGAGCCGTGTCAACCAGGGCACCTTCTACGCCCTGCCCCAGTCGCCGCAGATTTTCAAGCAACTGCTGATGGTCTCCGGCTTTGATCGCTACGCCCAGATCGTCAAATGCTTTCGGGACGAGGACCTGCGAGCCGACCGCCAGCCCGAGTTCACCCAGATCGACTGCGAAATGAGCTTTGTCGATCGCGACGATGTCATCGCCATGATGGAAGGGATGATCGCACGGGTGTTCAGGGAGGCCCTCGGCGTCGAGGTAAAGCTGCCAATGGCGCGCATGACCTACGCCGAAGCCCTCGACCGTTTTGGCGTTGACAATCCTGACCTGCGTTTTGGTCTTGAACTGGTCGACCTGACCGATATCGTTCGGGAATGCGACTTCAAGGTCTTTGCCGATGTCGCCGCCGGCGGCGGGCTGGTCAAGGCGATCAACGTCAAGGGCGGCGCGACCTTCTCGCGCAAGGACCTGGACGACCTGACCGGCTTTGTCGGCATCTACGGCGCCAAAGGCCTGGCATGGGTCAAGATCAACGCCGACGGCTGGCAGTCTCCCATTGCCAAGTTCTTCAAGGATGAGGAACTCAAGGCGATCGAACAGGCGCTGGGCGCCGAAACCGGCGATCTTTTGCTGTTCGTCGCCGACAAAGCGTCGATTGCCAACGAGGCGCTCGGCCGCCTGCGCCAGCACCTCGGCCACAAACTCGGGATGGCGAAAAAGGACGACTACCGCTTCGTCTGGATCACTGACTTCCCTCTGCTCGAGTGGGACGAGGAGGAAAAACGCCACGTGGCGGTGCACCACCCCTTCACCGCCCCGATGGACGAGGACATCCCCCTGCTGGACAGTGACCCCGGCAAGGCGCGAGCCAAAGCCTACGACCTGGTTCTGAACGGCAGCGAGATCGGCGGCGGTTCGATCCGTATTCACGACCAGGCCATTCAGGCGAAAATGTTTGAGCTGCTCGGCATCGGGGAGGAAGAGGCCAGGGCCAAGTTCGGCTTTCTGCTTGATGCTCTCAAGTACGGCGCTCCGCCCCACGGCGGCATTGCCTTCGGCCTTGACCGGCTGACCATGCTCCTGGCGGGTACTGATTCGATTCGCGATGTCATCGCCTTCCCCAAAACCCAGAAGGCAACCTGCCTGCTGTCCGAAGCCCCCAGCCCGGTGGACGAAAAACAGCTGCGCGAACTCGGTATCCGCCTTAGCTCCCGAGCGAGGAAAGGCGACTGACACCCCACCTATGACCGCAGCCCGCATCGGACATCTCTGCCTGCTGCTTCTGCTCCTGGTTTCGGCCGGCTGCGCCCGGCCGCCCATGGATGAACTGACTTCAGCCCGGGCCGCCATGGCCCGGGCCTACGCCGCCGGTGCGCCGACCTGGGCCGAACAGGAATACCTGGCTGCCAAGGCAGCCCTCGACAAGGCCGAGGAGCTGGTGAGCGCGCGCAAGTACAAGCAGGCCCGGGAACTGCTTCCCTTCGCTGAAGCCCAGGCGCGCCTGGCAGCCGGCCAGGCGCGGGAAAAACGCACGGCCGAGGAGCTGGCCCGCCTGGCCCGCGAAGAAGAGGAGCGGCGGCTCGCCGAAGAGGCACGTCGCAAGCAGGAGGAGGAAAGGCGCCGGGCTGAACTGGAAAAGAAAAAAGCCCGGGCCAGGAGCAAACCGGCACCGCCGAAAAAGCTCCAACGCTACACAGTCGCCGAAGGAGACAGCCTGCCGGCCATCGCCGCCCGGCCCGAGGTCTACGGCGACCGGCTGCTCTGGCCCCTGCTCTACCAGGCCAACCGCGATCAGCTGACCGACCCGCGCAAGATCTATCCCGGGCAGGAACTCACCATCCCGCGCAACCTCAAGTCCGAAGAGCTCGAAGCCGCGCGCCTCGAGGCGCGCAAGAGCCCCTTTTTCCCTGCCGTCAAGGCCGATTAGCGCCTTTTCCCGTCGGGTGCTGCCGAACCGGTCGTGCCGTTCTTTTTTCCCCTTGACAGCCCCCGACCCCCTGTATACTGTATACACTTCAAAAGCCAACCGGCGTTTTATCCGGATGCGTCCGGTCCGTTCCGACGCACCCTCTGATTCACCTGATCGATAAAGGAGAGAGCCAAAATGAGCGACAAAAAATCCACTATTGTCTGGACAAAGATCGACGAGGCCCCGGCGCTGGCGACCTACGCCTTTTTGCCGGTGGTCAAGGCCTTTACCAGGGGGACCGGCATCGAGGTCGAAACCCGCGACATCTCGCTGGCCGGGCGCATCATCGCCACTTTCCCCGAGCGTCTGAAGGAAGATCAGCGCATCAATGACGAGCTGGCCTACCTCGGCGAGCTGGTGAAAAAGCCCGAGGCCAATATCATCAAGCTGCCCAACATCAGCGCCTCGGTGCCCCAGCTCAAGGAAGCGATCGCCGAGCTCCAGGCCCAGGGCTACGATCTGCCCGACTATCCCGAAGAGCCGAAGACCGACGAGGAAAAAGAGATCCAGGCCCGCTACGCCACCTGCCTCGGCTCGGCCGTCAACCCGGTGCTGCGCGAGGGCAACTCCGATCGCCGTGCCGCCGCCTCGGTCAAGATGTTCGGCCAGAAGAACCCGCACCGGATGATGAAGCCGTTCCCGAGCGACTCCAAGGCTCACGTCGCGCACATGAACGATGGCGATTTCTACGGCAACGAGCTGTCGGTCACCGTTGAAAAGGGATCTGATTTCAAAATCGAGCTGGTCGGCAAGGACGGCAGCGCCACCACCCTCAAGGACGGCCTGACCTCCCTGGACGGCGAGATCCTCTCTTCGACCTTCATGAGTGCCAAGGCCCTGCGCGCCTTCTACGCCGAGCAGATCGCCGATGCAAAAAATTCGGGCATCCTGCTGTCGCTGCACCTGAAGGCGACCATGATGAAGGTCTCCGACCCGATCATGTTCGGCCACTGCGTCTCGGTCTACTACGAGCAGGCCCTGGCCAAGCACGCCGGCACCCTCAAGGAGATCGGCTTCAACCCCAACATGGGGATCGGCGACCTCTACAAGCGCCTCGATCGTCTGCCCGAGGCCAAGCAGGCCGAGATCAAGGCCGACATCGAGGCCATCTACAACGTCCAGCCCGAACTGGCGATGGTCGACTCTTCCAAGGGCATCACCAACCTGCATGTGCCCAACGACGTCATCATCGATGCCTCGATGCCGGTCGTGGTGCGTGACGGCGGCAAGATGTGGGGCCGCGACGATCAGCTGCACGACACCAAGGCAATGATTCCCGATCGCTGCTATGCGACCTTCTACCAGACCATCATTGAAGATTGTCAGAAGAACGGCCAGTTCGATCCGGCCACCATGGGGAGTGTCTCCAACGTCGGCCTGATGGCCCAGAAGGCCGAGGAATACGGCTCCCACCCGACCACCTTCGAAATTCCGGTCGACGGTACCGTCAGGGTCGTCGACGCCGCCGGCAACGTCCTGATGCAGCACGAGGTCGAGACCGGCGATATCTGGCGGCTCTACCGCGCCAAGGACATTCCGATCCAGGACTGGGTCAAGCTGGCAGTCAACCGTGCCAAGGCGAGCGGCCAGCCGGCCATCTTCTGGCTCGATGCCAATCGCGCCCACGACGCCCAGCTGATCGCCAAGGTCGAAAAATACCTCAAGGACCACGACACCACCGGGCTCGACATCCGCATCATGGCCCCGGTCGAGGCGATGAAGTTCTCCTGCGAGAAAGTGCGCAAGGGTGAAAGCGTCATCTCGGTCACCGGCAACGTTCTGCGTGACTACCTGACCGACCTCTTCCCAATCCTGGAACTCGGCACCTCGGCGCGCATGCTCTCCATCGTGCCTCTGCTCAACGGCGGCGGCCTGTTCGAGACCGGTGCCGGCGGCTCGGCCCCCAAGCACGTGCAGCAGTTCCTCAAGGAGGGTCACCTGCGCTGGGACAGCCTCGGCGAATACTGCGCCCTGGTCCCCTCGCTGGAAATGATCGCCAACAACGACGGCAACGCCAAGGCGGCGGTGCTGGCCGAGACCCTCGACCAGGCGATCATGAGCTACCTCGAGAACCAGAAGCTGCCGTCCCGCAAGGTCAAGGAACTCGACAACCGGGGCAGCTCATTCTACCTCTCCCTCTACTGGGCCAAGGCGCTGGCCGCCCAGGACAAGGACGCCGAGCTCAAACAGCGGTTTGCCCCGGTAGCCAAACAGCTGGAGGAGAACGCCACGAAAATTGATCAGGAGCTGATCGACTGCCAGGGTGAGCCCGTCGATATCGGCGGCTACTACCACCCCGATGATGCCAAAACCGAAGCCGCCATGCGGCCGAGCGCGACCTACAACGCCATCATCGACGCTCTGCTCTCCTGACCGACTGGAACAACGGGCCCGCCCTTTTCGGGGCGGGCCTTTTTCGTCCGCGACAGGGCCAGACCAGAAAAGGTAACTTTTGCGGCAAAGGTTCTTGACAGTCAAACGGAGTTTGCATACTGTATACACCGGCCCGGTGCAGACCGCAGGATTGCGCCGGTTCCCGCAATTTGAAAGGCCGATTTGAGGCCCACTTCATCTCACATGAAAAAAGGAGAGAGACAATGGCACGACCCAAGATTGCTCTGATCGGTGGTGGACAGATCGGTGGTGTTCTGGCCCAGCTGGCAGCCCTGCGTGAACTGGGCGACGTCGTTATGTTCGACATCGTCGAAGGCATGCCCCAGGGCAAGACCCTCGATATCGCCGAGGCCTCCCCGGTCGACGGTTTCGACGTCGAGCTCAAGGGAACGAACGACTACAAGGACATCGCCGGCGCCAACGTGGTTATCGTCACCGCCGGTCTGCCCCGCAAGCCCGGCATGAGCCGCGATGACCTGATCGAGGTCAACTCCAAGATCATGACCTCGGTTGCCGAAGGTATCCGCGACAACGCCCCCGATGCCTTTGTCATCGTCATCTCCAATCCCCTCGACGCCATGGTCACCCTGTGCCGCAAGGTCACCGGCTTCCCGGCCAACCGCGTCATGGGCCAGGCAGGCGTGCTCGACTCGGCCCGCTTCCAGGCCTTCATCGCCTGGGAACTGGGTGTCTCGGTCAAGGACGTCAACGCCATGACCCTGGGCGGCCACGGCGACACCATGGTACCGCTGGTGCGCTACGCCTCGGTCAACGGCATTCCGGTTATGGAATTGCTGGAGCGCAAGTACGGCAGCAAGGAAAAAGCCAAGGAAGTCATGGACGCCATGGTGCAGCGCACCAAGGGTGCCGGCGGTGAGGTTGTCGCCCTTCTCAAGACCGGCAGCGCCTTCTACTCCCCGGCCTCTTCGGCCATCGCCATGGCCGAGTCGATCCTCAAGGACCAGAAGCGCGTGCTGCCGACCTGCGCCATGCTGCAGGGAGAGTTCGGGGTCGACGGCTACTACGTCGGTGTCCCCTGCGTCCTGGGCGCCAACGGTGTTGAAAAAATCATCGAGTTCGAACTGGACGAAGAAGAGCAGGCCATGTTCGACAACTCGGTCAACGCCGTCAAAAACTTGGTTGACAGCCTCAACCTCTGATGCCGCAATACCACCACAAGGGCTGACGGGGAAGGGCAATGGCAACATTGCCCTTCTTCCTTTAGGGCCGGCACATTTTTTAAGTATCGCTCAATGTTGTTTGCAGCCTGCTGAAAAACGCATGACGTAGACACTATGCGCTGGCATGAATTCGCCGCTTGTGGTAGCATTCCGCCGTTTTAAGTCAGCCCTCCGGGGTGGTCATCAAAACAAAGGAGATAGACCGGAATGAGCAAGGCCAAAGGAGAAGTGGAGATCATCGAGAAATACTGCAAGGGCTGCAGCATCTGCG
>RFIO01000069.1 GCA_003695205.1 Deltaproteobacteria bacterium | reverse complement strand
CGCCCTTCACCGTAAATGGGCCTATCCGATTCGAGGCGCAACAGCAGGTTGCGTCCCGGGCCAGAATCAGACAGCAAAGCATAACCGAGAAGTCTGTCTTCCGCCTCGGGAGCCGCGACTATATGCAGGTCGTTCCCGATGATCTCCTCTTCAGCGAAAAAGTTGGGTATCTCTTCAGCGCCAAGCCTTATCAGACTGACCCGCAGACGGGTCCTCCGTGAAACTTCCTCCAGATAACCAGAATCAAGCCGCCGGGCCATGATCAGACGGCCACGAGACGGCCCCTTTTCCTGGCTGGTCAGGACCGGCCGATTGACGTACAACCAAGGCGTTTCGGCCAAAAGTCTGACTTCGGCTTCGGGGGCACGCCCGACCTTTCCCGTAAGGACCTCGGCGGGCAACGGAGTGGATACCGACTCGCCCTTTTCGCCAAGCATCGCCTTCCAGACCACCTGCCCCTCGGCATCCACCAGAGCAAGCAGATCGAGATTCAGGTCCACAAGGTAGTCAACATCGAGATTGGCCTTGACGTAGGCGGGGTTACGGTCGGCCATGAAGCGCCAGGTGTCATCCCAGGAGGCCCAGTCGTGGGCGAGGATGTCCATCTCCCGCAGGTCCGAGAGCAGGGCCTCGTTGGCACGCACCAGGTTGTCATGCAAAAGGTCATTCTCCAGGCGGACAAACCGGTCGAGAAACTGTGCCCTGACCAGCAGCCACAACCCGGCGTTGATCACAACGAGCACGACCAGCAGCAAAAGCACCTTGTCTGGACGAAACCGAGGCCTGTAGCCCTGTTCGATCGCCATAACAGCCTCCGAATCAAATCAATCCACTCTATGCAAACTCAGTGGGCGTTGCAATATCGGCGCCAGAGCAGCGATCCCGGTTCAAGCTGTGCCTGCCCTCAAAAACTGAAGAGGCCGGATCCTGCGATCCGGCCTCTCCCCTTCTTCATTTCCTTATTTCACGTTCAGCAGGGATAGACACTGCCGCTCCCCACGACTTTGGGCTTGCTGTAGCGTTTCATGGCGTCTTCCTTTCGTCTTACCACGGGGTAACCTGGTTCCACCCCGGCTCGACGATCTGACCGCTGGCGTTCTTGGTGAACCGGTGACAGTTCTGGGCGCTGGACGCGTAGGCCAGTT
>RFIO01000068.1 GCA_003695205.1 Deltaproteobacteria bacterium | reverse complement strand
GCTCCGCCCGACCCCGACCAGGACACTGAAACCCTGGCGGTCATCAACGGCGGATTCACCGGCGGCAGCGGCGCCTTCCAGGTGACCCAGGTGCCCGGCAGCGGCAACATCGTCACCACCGGCATGGCCATCAACCTCTGGATGCTCAATGTCCAGGAAACCGCAACCGCCGAACGGGTGCGTTCGGCCCTGACCGAAATGCTCAACATGAGCTACTGACAAAGCACTGCGGACGACGGTCCGCGCCCCGGCAGCCGTCGTCCCCGCGCGCCACGGGGGCAGTTTCCACCCGGAAGCTGCCCCCTCGCTTGCATTCGGTCCGGAGCCCGATAGACTGACAGCATTGTATTCCTTGTCTGCTGACCGATGGCATCTATAGCGTAGCAACCGCCGGTGCACCGGCCCGGAATGGAGAAGGGGGATTTGCCATGCATCAGACCGCCCAGCGACACCGGAACCACCTCACCTGCACCATCCTCGTCCTGTTCACACTTGCCTTTACCCTGCCGCAAACAGCCTCGGCTGCCGACCTGCTCGCTTTCAGCCTGTTCGGCAGTGATGCCGACCGGGACGGCATCTCCGACAGCCGCGACCTCTGTCCCGGCACACCTTCCGGCCTGACCGTCGACCGGGACGGCTGTCCCAGGGACAGCGACGGTGACGGCATCTTCGACCACCTCGACCGCTGTCCCGGCACGATTGGCGGCAATATCGACCCGGCTGGCTGCACACCAGCCCAGCTGGCCGCCCGCGGCCGCGGTGAAGACGAGGGCAAAGGGAGCGACGAGCAGATGACCCGCAGCCAGGAGGCGCTGCTCATCTCCGAAGGCGGCGTACTTCTGCCCCAGGGGAAGATCGTTATCGAACCCGGGGTGCAGTACAGCTACACCTCGCGCACGCGCATCGCCATCAGCGGCTTCACCATCTTCCAGTCGGTGGTCCTCGGTGAAATCGCCAGCGAAGACGTTGAACGCAACCTGGTTACCGGCTTTCTCAACCTGCGCTACGGCCTGACCAACCGCATTCAGCTCGAGACAAAAATCCCATACCTCTACCGGCGGGACGAGATTACCTATACCGCCGGGCCTTCGGGTGATAATAAGGCCCAGCACCGGGTCGACGGCAACGGGCTGGGAGACATCGAGGCCTCAATCCTCTGGCACGCCTTCGGCAACCTGGACTGGTGGAAACCCCAGACCGTCTTCTACCTGCGCGGCAAGAGCCGGACCGGCAAGGATCCGTACGGGCTGAAGACCATCGAAATCGAAGGAGAGGACCGCGCCAATGAAGTGCCGACCGGCAACGGCCACTACGGTCTGGCCATCGGCGCCAACTGCATCCTGCCCTCGGATCCGGCGGTGCTCTATTTCAATCTCGGCTACTACATCAACTTTGAGCGCAATGTCGGTGGCGTTTACGGCAAGATCGACCCGGGCGACAGTATCGAACTTGGCATCGGCATGGCCTACGCCCTCAACGACAAGCTGACCACCAGCCTGTCGTTCCAGGAACGCTACACATTCGAAACCGAACAGAACGGCCAGGATGTCATAGATTCGGACGCCAACGTCGGCACCGCCTACCTCGGAGCCACCTACGCCGCCGGCGACAACGTCGCCCTGAGCCTGTCACTCGGCATAGGCGTCACCGACGACGCGCCCGATTTCAGTATCGACATCCGTCTGCCCATCACGTTCTGATTCCGAAGGGGCGAGGCAGGCCGAGGCTTCCTCGCCCCTTTTTCCGTCACGGGTCCCCCGCGAGAACATCAAACGTTTTTTTATTC
>RFIO01000492.1 GCA_003695205.1 Deltaproteobacteria bacterium | reverse complement strand
CATCGACTCCGACATCGGTTCTACTCCAGGGGATGGTTGCTCTCGAGCAGCAGGCCGATGCCGAGATAGGTGAACAGAACCACTCCGAAACCGAGAATGGAGAGGAGGGCGTAGCCCGTCCCCTGCCAGCGCCGGACGAATTTGGCGTGGCACATGCCGGCGTAGAAGAGCCAGACGATAAAGGACCACAGGCTCTTGATATTGAAGGAGAACCAGGTGCCCCAGGCCACCCAGGCCCAGATGCCGCCGAAAACCATGCAGGCGGTGAAGCTGAGAAAGCCCACAAGGATGGCCTCCTCGTTCAGCCGGCGCAGCTGGACCAGGTCGGGCAGCAGGCCGACAGGTCTGAACCGCTGCCAGAGATAGAGCCCGCCGAGCGAGAAGGCCATGGCGAACATGGCGTAGCCGAAGAAGGAAAAGATGATGTGCAGGGTGAACAGCGGGGTGTCCAGGCTGGGGATCAGCACCGGAAGTTTCGGATCGCGCGGCAGAAAGCTGGCGAACAGGGCCAGGTTGACGAACATGACGAACAGGCCGGTCGCCCCCGTGCGGTAGCGCAGGTCAAAGTAGACGAAGGTTGCGACCAGCGACCAGCTAAAGAAGAACTGGGTGGAAAAGAGGTTGGTGACCGGCAGGAAGTCGGCCGCCTGCCAGCGCAGGGCAAGAACGCCTGTCTGGATCAGCCAGCCGGTGATAACCAGCAGACGGCCGGCAAGGGCGGCGCGCGCGCCGCGCTTCAGGGCGGCCAGGTAGGCGCAGGTTGCCAGCAGGTAGCAGGCCAGGCAGAGGAGAAGAAGAGCAAGCTGATAGCTGATCATGGACCGTCCATTCGTTGCCGTCGCTGCCTGACTGGCAGCAGCGGCGCCATCTTACCAGCTGTCCCCGCGGGATGCCACCCCCCTGGGGGAAGCATTGTAAACCTCCGCTGTCGACCTGGTTGACAATTGAAAGATGGGGTGCTAGCTTCCCGTGTCATGACAGACCTTTACAGCGTGCGCATGCACGCCCGCGCAAAGAATGACCATCTCTGCGGTGCCGAACGTCTGCAGACGCGCGACGGCCTTGAGGCGGCCTGTCTTGAGCTGGTTCGGCGTGCTTTGGCGCACGAACGTGGCGTAGCCGACCAGGTGCGCATCAGCATTGACCGGGTCGATCCCGGCACGGTCGTCCGGGTGCCGCTTCCGACCCTGGAAACCTGGCTGTGCGACGATGCCGACCGGGGACGGCAACTGGCCCTGCGGTCGCTGGTCGAGGCCGGGGTGCCGCAGGATGTTGCCAGCAGGGCCATGGCCCGGCTCGCGGCCGGGCCGGCGCCGGGGGGCGGAGTGATGCGCGGCGCCATGCTGGTCGATGTCGCCAGCGGTGAACGATTCGAGCCGGATCCGGCGCGGGGGGTTCGGGCCAGCCGCATGGATCTGGACCCCGACACCGTCGACGCGCTTGGTAGAGGTCTGGCCGCTCTCGATCTTGACAACCGTCACGTGCGAGAGGCACTGGTGCTGGCTGCCAAGGTGCTGGCGGCACCCGGAATGGTGGCAGAGCTGTGCTGGTCGGATGACCCGAGCTACACCGCCGGTTACGTGGCCGCGCCCGGATTCGGCTACCGTCGGTTCCCGCACCTCAAACCGGCCGGCTGCCCGCTGGGCGGCCGGGTCTTTTTCATTGATCGCACGCAGATTTCTCTGGCGGCATTGATTGACTATCTCGAACGAACCCCGGTACTGGCAGGCGGTCCTGTGCGCCTGTTGCCGGCGCGCCAACCCGAGGAGGCCTGAGATGGACCGCTGGCAACAGGAACTCCAGCAGCTCGAACAGGTCGGCATGCGACGCTTTCTCCGGGTCATCGACGGTCCCCAGCGGGCCAGCGTGACCCTGGACGGCCAGCGGGTCATGCTGCTCTGTTCCAACAACTACCTCGGCCTGGCCGACCATCCGGCGCTGGTGGAGGCGATGACGCGCGCGGCCCGGGATGTCGGGGTCGGCTCCGGCGCCTCGCGGCTGGTGTCCGGTACCATGCGCGCCCACGCGCAACTGGAGGAACGGCTGGCCGCCTTCAAGAAGACCGAGGCCGCCCTGGTGTTCAACAGCGGTTTTGCCGCCAACAGCGGTATCCTGCAGGCCCTGGCCGGACCGGACGATGTCATCTTTTCCGATGAACTCAACCACGCCTCGATCATCGACGGCTGCCGGCTCTCCGCCGCCCGGGTCAGGGTCTACCCCCATCGCGACCTGGAGGCTCTCGAAGCCCGGCTGCAGGAAGAGTCGCGACAGCGCCGCGGGCGCTTCATCATCGTCACCGACGGGGTTTTCAGCATGGACGGTGATATCGCGCCGCTGCCCGGTCTGGTCCGTCTCAAGGAGCGCTTCGATGCGCTGCTGATGGTCGACGACGCCCATGGCACCGGTGTGCTCGGTGCCGGCGGGCGCGGTACCGCCGAGGAACTGGACTGCCTTGACGGTGTCGACCTGCACATGGGGACCCTCGGCAAGGCCCTCGGGGTCTTCGGGGCCTACCTGGCGACATCCCGGCTGGTTGTCGACACCCTGGTGAACCGTTGTCGTCCCTTTATCTTTTCTACCAGCCTGCCGCCGGCGGTCTGCTCGGCCGCCATGGCCGCCATCGACCTGGTCGAAAGCGGAGAGGGGAGGGCGAGGCGCCGGGAGCTGCGTCGCAAGGCCCGGATGTTTGCCGACATGCTGCGACGTGCCGGTCATGACCTGTTTGACAGCCGCACCCAGATCGTGCCGGTGCTGACCGGTGAGCCGGGGCCGACCATGACTGCGACCGGGCGTCTGCTCGAGCGCGGTTTCTTTGTTCAGGGCATCCGTCCGCCGACGGTCCCTGAGGGGACCTGCCGGCTGCGCGCCACCCTGATGGCCGACCACGCTGATGATGAT
>RFIO01000491.1 GCA_003695205.1 Deltaproteobacteria bacterium | reverse complement strand
GGTCGGCACCATCTCCGCCAACTCCGACGAGACCATCGGCAACATCCTCGCCGAGGCGATGGAGAAGGTCGGCAAGGAAGGCGTCATCACCGTCGAGGAAGCCAAGTCGATGGAAACCAGCCTCGAAACCGTCGAGGGCATGCAGTTCGACCGCGGCTACCTCTCCCCCTATTTCGTCACGGACGCCGAGCGCATGGAGACCGTGCTCGAGGACGCCCTGATCCTGATCCACGACAAGAAGATCAGCAACATGAAGGACCTGCTGCCGGTACTCGAGCCGGTTGCCAAGCAGGGCCGTCCGCTGCTGATCATCGCCGAGGACGTCGAGGGCGAAGCCCTGGCCACCCTGGTGGTCAACAAGCTGCGCGGCACCCTGAACATTGCCGCCGTCAAGGCTCCGGGCTTTGGTGACCGTCGCAAGGCCATGCTCGAGGACATCGCCATCCTGACCGGTGGCCGGGTGATCTCCGAGGAAGTCGGCTTCAAGCTGGAGAACGCCACCATCGATATGCTCGGCCGTGCCAAGCGCATCGTCATCGACAAGGACAACACCACCATCATCGACGGCGCCGGTACCGAGGAAGACATCCAGGCCCGGGTCAAGCAGATCCGCGCCCAGATTGAGGAAACCAGCAGCGACTACGACCGTGAGAAGCTGCAGGAGCGCCTGGCCAAGCTGGTCGGCGGTGTGGCCGTGGTCAAGGTCGGTGCCGCTACTGAGACCGAAATGAAGGAGAAGAAGGCCCGCGTCGAGGACGCCCTGCACGCCACCCGCGCTGCCGTCGAGGAAGGCATCGTTCCCGGTGGTGGTGTCGCCCTGCTGCGTGCCGTCGCCGCCCTCGAGAAACTGGAGGCTGAAGGCGAGCAGAAGTTCGGTGTCGCTATCGTCAGGCGCGCCCTCGAGGAGCCGCTGCGCCAGATTGCCGCCAACGCCGGCCTGGAAGGCTCCATCGTCGTCAACCAGGTAACCGGTGAGTCGGGTGCCTACGGCTTCAACGCCGCCAGCGGCGAGTACGGTGACATGCTCAAGATGGGTATCATCGACCCGACCAAGGTGACCCGCAGTGCCCTGCAGAACGCCGCTTCGGTCGCCGGCCTGATGCTCACCACCGAGGCCTGTATCGCCGAGCTGCCCAAGGAAGAGTCCGCTGCTCCGGCCATGCCCGGTGGCATGCCCGGCGGTATGGACATGATGTAAGTCCTCTCCGCTTCGGCAATCCTGCCTGAAAAACGTCCCCCGGTGCCATGTGCGTCGGGGGGCGTTTGTGTTTTGCGGCCCCCTGGTTTTTTGATATGGGGGCATGCCCCCATGTCAAAACGGGTAAGTCCCCTCCTGTTTATTCATTTCCTTATTTGTCATAATTCTTCACAGCCACCAGCGCCCCAGTCCCTCCGGGAAGCCACCTGCCACAAAGATGTCGCTTGTAACTGGTCCGGACAGGTTAGGGGAAAATAATTTCAGTATAAAGTTGTTAATTATCACCTTTTTCGTAGGCTTTAAACAGGACCGATGGGCAAATGAACAGTTGAAAGGTGGGCATTGTCCCCCTGTCGTTCTGATTTGATGAAGGGTTAGACAGCGTGCGTTTGTCTCCGAAATCAGCACCCCTGGTGTTTGGATCCAGCACATTTCTTCTTTGGGATGTCCCAGGTTTCAAGCCTGTTTTCCGCCCAATTTTCAAACAATACGACCATACGACCCCGGGCCGCGGCCCCGTTGAAGGAGGTTGGTCATGAGGCAGAGATTGAACGATCGGAGAAACAGCTTTTCGTGGAAGGTTTTTGGGGGGCAGGTCATGCTGGCCCTGACCCTTCTGCTGATCCTGCCGGGGGTGGCCCTGTCGTTCACCGTCAGCGTGGTCGACAACGACGGCAACCCGGTCAGCGGCTTCCGCTACCTGGTGGAGGAGGACAACACGGTGCAGACGCCTCCGGGGGTGTCGACCGCTTTTTCCACCGGCCTTTCGATCCACAAGAGTTACACGCCCGTGGTCGCCGAGGGGGAAACGGACGCAGACTCCGCCACCATAAGCCTGCCGGACGGTCGCTACGTCGTTTCGGTGCGCCCCTTTGACGGCTACACCATGAGCGGCACCCTGGTGAAACAGGGGCAGACCGACGTCACCGTGGTGGTGCACAAGCTGCCGATCCCGACCAGCCAGATTTCAATCCTGGTGTTTCAGGATCACGGCCCGATCAACAATGCCCCGGACATGAATGCCTACGAGCCGGGGCTTGCCGGGTTCTCGATTCAGGTCCATGACATGGCCGGGCAGGTGATGCAGGATGCTTTCGGCAACCCGCTCGGCACCGACTACGACCTGGCCTGTGTTCAGGCTCTGCCCGACCCCTCTGACCCCTCTTCCTGCATAACCACCCTCGGCAACGGTACCTTGCTGACCGACGCCAACGGTGAGGTGACCATCAAGTGGCTCGCCCCGGGCAAGTACGGCATCCTGGTGGCCGCGCCGCCCGATCAGGCGGATCAGTGGATTCAGACCGCCACCATCGAGGGGACCCGCACAGTTGACGCCTGGGTCAAGGCCGATGAACCGGCCCAGTTCATCGAGGGTTTCGGGCCCGGCTTCTACCATGTCTTTATCGGCTTCGTGAACAAGGACAAGCTCCCCTGGCTCGATCCGACCAATCCCGACTGGGTTGACCGCAGCGGCTATACGGGCCAGATTACCGGCATAAACCGGTTCAACCACTTCTCGCGGCCGCCGAATCTGCAGGGCTTTTTCGCCGGCCCGCCGGTTGATGGCTGCTGGATCGGGCTGAACGACCCGGTGACCGGCCAGGGGCTGTATGCCGCCCCCTGCGACGCCGACAGCAGCTTCACCATCGACAACGTCCCGCCAGGAACCTACGAGCTGGTAACCTGGGATGAAAATCTCGACGCCCTGTTCGGTTTCAACACCGTGGTGGTGCCGCCCGGTGCCGGGGGCACCGGCGATGTCGTTGACCTCGGTAACGTCCTGTCGTTCCGCTGGTTCGGTACCCTCAAGGGAAGCGTCTTTCTCGATGCCAACGAAAACGGCTACCGTGATCCGGGCGAGATCGGCATCCCCAACCACGACGTGGTGCTGCGCTTCCGCAACGGCACCATCTATCAGCTGACCACCTCGGATATTTTTGGTGAATACGAATTCGCCGAGGTCTTTCCCTTCTTCAAGTGGCTGGTAGTCGAGGTCGGGTTCGCCACCCTCAAGGCAACCGGTATGACCGCGGTGGTCGACAATGGTGGACCGGTCGACCCGACCGACCCGCTGGCGGCCGGGCTGGATACCACCGGCTGGCCGGACGGCACCGTTGGCGTGCTGCGCCCGCAACCGCAGTTCCGTCGTGGGACTATCAGTTACGACCCGGCGACCGACACGTTTACCGGTGTGGAGAAGATCAACCCCAATACCGGCAACAACCTGTCGCGCACAGTCAAGGGCGAAGTGCTGACCCAGGCGATGCACCTTTTCCTCAACCAGACCAACATCATCGACTGGGGCAAGAACAACTATTCCCCTGGCGAGAACGGCGGCATAACCGGCCTGGTGATCTACAATGTCACCCGCCCCAACGACGATCCGGTCTATGAAGGGCAGGAGGACTGGGAGCCGGGCATCCCCTTCGCCCAGGTCAATCTCTACCTGGATGACGACGGCGACGGGGTTATTGACGATATAGACGGTGACGGCAAAGCCACCCGCGCCGATGTCGACAACTACCCCCAGGGCAATTTCCCCGGGCCCGAGGATGTGGACAGGGTCCCAAAGGGAGTCTTCAACTGGGGTGACGCCGTCAATGTCACCTGGACCGACAGCTGGGATGCCACCCCGCCCCGCAACTGCGTACAGAACCTGCCGGTCATCAACGGTCAGACGGCAAATGAGTGCTTCGACAACTTCGGTACCTGGAACCAGGTGCGCAACGGTGTGTTCGACGGCGGCTTCGCCTTCACCTCCTTCTTCCCCAACGGTCCGAACGGGCCTGAGGTCTCACCCCTGCCGCCGAATACCTACATCGTTGGCGCTCCGGCACCCCCGGGCTACGTGCTGAGCAAGGAAGAGGACAAGAACGTCGATTTCGGCGAGAGCTACACCCCCAGTACCCTGGCGCTCCCCTTCGCCTGCGTCGGCAAGAGCCATACCGTGGCCGACTATCTCGATTTCCAGCTCGATGCCGCCGGCCAGCCCTATTCAGCCATAGACCCTGCCGACCTGGTGTCGTCGATCTTCGCCGGCCAGCAGCGCCCCCTGTGCAACCTGAAGCAGGTGACCCTGTTTGAGAACAAGAACACCGGCGTCGAGTTCTACTTCCATACCCGGGTGCCCAAGGCGGCGCGCAATGTCGGTTTCGTCAATAACGACCTGGCGGCCGAGTTTGACAAGACCAGCCCGATCTTCGGTGAGAAGGCGGCGCCGAAATGGATTCCCATCAGCTACCGCGACTGGGCCGGCAACGAGGTCGCACGCGTCTACAGCGACGAGTTCGGTGCCTACGAGGCGCTGCTCCCCTCGACCTTCAACAACAACCTGCCGAGTCCGAGCGGATTTTCGCCCAACATGCTGACCCTGGTGCTCAACGACCCGGGCCCCATTCCTGATCCGGACAATCCCGGACAGATGATCATCGACCCGAACCATCGGCCCGAGTTTGCTGTCGCGCCGTGGACGGCCCAGTTCACTCCCGGGCAGGTGACCTACACCGATACCCCGATCGTGCCGCTGGCCGGCTTCGCCACCCTGCCGCCGGGGGCCGAATTGAAGGCGGACCCGGTCACGGGTACGCCGATCCCGGCATCGGTGGAACGCAAGGATCCGGTAACCGGCGCCAAGATGGGCCCCCTGGTCTGCGCCGCCGGCGACGAGCTGGTGATCAAGTCGGGAATCGGGGCCCAAAATTTAGTCGGTTTCGGCCCCAAGCCGCCGTCGACCGCAATCGGTACCGTCGACCTGGTCGACCCGGCCACAGGCACGGCCTATCCTCTGACCGTGACCCTCTGGCGGCCTGACAAGATCAAGGTGCTTGTTCCCCAGGCGGTTATCGATGCCGGCATCAGCGAGGCCAGGCTGGTGATCACCCGGGGCGATACAGGCTTGAGTGCACTCACCTCGGTGACAGTGCATATCCGAGACTGTACCGTCAACCCGCCGATCATTGTCGCCCAGGACGGTAGCGGCGACTACACCAAGATTCAGGATGCCATTGATGCCGCCAGTCCCGGTGATCTGATCATCGTGCGCCCGGGGGCCTACGCCGAGAATGTCGTCCTGTACAAGGAAGTTATCCTGCAGGGGTCCGGAGCGGGGTCCAAGACCGGTGCCAATACCACCACCATCAATGCCGCGGCCGCTCCGCGCAGCAAGGTGGACGCCTGGCACGCCAAGGTGCTGGCGGTGACCGGCGCCGATCCATTTGCTGCCAATGAGGCGCCGGGAATCGTGGTGCTCGGCAACGCCACCGCTACCCCCTTCGCCCCCGGCGAACCGCACGCCTGGATCGACGGTTTCCAGATCATCGGCGGTATCTCCGGCGGCGGCATCTACGTTGCCAGCGATACCTATGACGTCGAGATCAGCAACAGCAAGATCGACGGTAACCAGGGGACCTTCGGCGGCGGTATCGTCGTCGGCACCCCCAATGCCGGTGTCGATGCCAACAACGACGGCGTCCATATCCACCACAACCACATCACCCGCAACGGCGGTGTGCAGGGTGGTGGCGGCATCAATCTCTACAAGGGAAGTGACAACTACCTGGTCGAAAACAACCTGATCTCCGCCAACTTCTCCCGCTATACCGGTGGCGGCATCAACCACGTCGGGTTCAGCACCGGAGGCCAGATCGTCAATAACCAGATCCTTTTCAACGAGGTCTTTTTCGGCGCCCTGCTCCAAGGGGTCGGGGATGGTGGCGGCATCTTCGTCGGCGGCGAAATCGTCGAGGGCGAGGGAGCCGGTGTGGTCACCATCGCCGACAACCTGATCCAGGGGAATTTGACCGGTTCCGGCAACGGTGGCGGCCTGATGGCCTGGGCTTTCAACTCGACCAACGAGATCGGCTCCAGTACCCTCAACCTGGTCAACAATATCATCGTCAACAACGTGGCCGGTCTGGCCGGCGGCGGGGTTTATCTTGAGGATGTCGCCAGTGCCAACCTGGTCAACAACACCATCGTCAACAACGACTCGACCGCCACGGCGGCCCTGGCCTTCGGAGCCGGGCAGGCCCATTCGACGCCTCAGCCGGCGGGCCTGGTCATTCGCGACCTCAATGCTGCCCTGCTCGGCGGCGGAGCCGACCTGAGCGGTGTCACCCTGCTGAACAACTACATCAGCGGCAACCGCTCGTTCTTCAACAATGCCGACCTGAACGAAGGTGCCGGCGGGCTTTCACCTGGCAGCCAGCACGCCGGTGTCATGGGCGATTCGACTCTCGACTACCCCGATGTCTGGGATCTGCAGATCGACGGCAGCAATGCCGTGGTCGACGGCAATCTGCTGTCAGCACTGACCCGGACCCTTGCTGTCGGTGCCACCACCGGACCGACCTGGGATTACAGCGGCGGTACCAACATCGAGCCGTCGCCCGCGACACTCCCCTACCAGTTTGTCAAACCGTACCAGAACAATCTGACCACATCCTCTGTTCTGGACGAAGGGGGCAACGCCATCACCGTACGCTTCACGCCGCTCGATGCCACTGCCGGCGATTACCACCTGCTGCCCAGCAGTGACGCCGTCGATGGCGGTCAGGCGGTTGGTGCCTACCCGCTGGCCGCGTCTGACTATGACGGCGACAGTCGCCCGGTTGGTAGCGCCGTCGATATCGGCGCCGATGAATTCACCGTGCCCGATGCCGCGGCTGTGCGGGTGATCAGCCCCAACGGTGGTGATGTGCTTGCGGCAGGGTCTGTCTTCCCGATCTGTTGGGAGGCACCGGCGGCTGCCACAAACTTCAAGGTCAAGTACTCGCTCGATGGCGGCGCCAGCTATAACACCATTGATCTGGCTGCTACTGGTCCCTGTATCGACTGGACCGTGCCGACAACCTTGCTCAACCAGAAAAACGTGCTGATCAAGGTCCGTGGGGAAACCGGCACAGGGGCAAAGGTTGGTGTCGATACTTCGGATGCTCCGTTTACCATTGAGGTCCTGCGCCTGCTGACCCCCAATGGTGGCGAAGTGCTGAGTTCGGGCGGCAGCACCACCGTCAGTTGGTTGTTGCACGATCCGACCAGTGTTGATCGCATTGTGGTTGAGTACCGCAAGAGGCCCGGGAAGCCCTGGGAACAGATTGCCGACCTGACCGGTCTGGGCGGCACCGACCCCGGCAGTGTTGTCTGGGACCCGATTGTATCTGTCCAGGTCCCCAAAAATGACCTGCGCGTTAGAGTCAGTGCCTACGACAGCGGCGGAACCCTGCTGGCCCGCGACAAAAGTGACACCGGTGTGAAGCTGCAGGCGGTGGCCCCATGAAAACCAACAGGACGCTAGCAATGGAAGGGAAAGGAGTAGGGACGATGCGCACGCGATGCAGGTACCTTCTGGCACTGCTGTTCGTTGGGTTGGCTCTGACCTGCGCTTCGCCAGGTCTGGCCAAGGTCTATTTCCAGTGCCCCGGATACAATCCGGCCGTCGACAGCGACGGCAACGGCGACGGCATGTTGCGGGCGGCCGACGGCGAGATCAGCGCGCCCCTGTACCCGACCCAGGTCTGTGTGCACCTGGTCGGAGGCGACGGCTTTGCCACCATGGCCGACGCGGCGGATACCTCGATGTACATCTTCGGTTTCCACAACGTCACCGGGGTGCCCGATGACCAGGTCATGAACATGTTCGACGCCGGCGGCGGCGTGCTGGCGGCCAACTGGCCGGCCCCGACCCTTGTCTTCAGCGAAGGGGACTATGTCTACCTGACCCTGACCAACGTCGGCATGATGATGCGCCCCGACCTGTTCGATCCGCATACGGTGCACTGGCACGGCTTCCCCAACGCCTCGGCCGTCTTCGATGGTGTGCCGGACAACTCGATCTCGATCAACATGGGTTCAAGCCTGACCTACTTCTACCATGTGGTCGAGCCGGGCACCTTCCTTTACCACTGCCATGTCGAGGCGACCGAGCACATGCAGATGGGCATGCTCGGCAACCTCTACGTCAGCCCGGCACTGGGGGCCAACTACGCCTACAACGACCTGGCGACGGCTTTCGACCGGGAGTTCCCCATCCAGATCCATGCCTTCGACCCCCGCTTCCACAAGCAGCACATCGCCGTGCAGCCGCTCCCCTTCGCCCGCATGAGGGATACCTTCCCGATGCTGAACGGGCGCGGCTATCCGGACACCGTCAACAGTGCCAATATCCCCAACGAACTTGGATATGACGCACAGACCCTGCCGACGAAAATTGAAGCAGCTCCGGGAGATACCATCCTGCTCCGCTTCTCCAGCCTGTCGACCACCTCGTTTCATACCCTGGCGACGACCGGCATTCCGATGAAGGTGATCGGAAACGGCTCGCGCATCTACCGCGGCGCGGGCGAGGTTGCCGGGCAGGATATCAGCTACATGACCACCTCGGTGACCCTGGGTGGCGGCGAGGCGATGGATGTCCTGCTCGACACCACCGGGATCCCCGAGGGGACCTACTTCCTCTATTCAACCAATCTCAATCACCTGAGCAATGACACCGAGGATTACGGCGGCATGATGACCGAGATCCGGGTGCAGACCGGGCTGTAGAGACAGGAGGCACCATGATGAGATACGCAAAGAGACGCACCGCGATCCTGTTGTCGGTCACGGCCCTGCTCCTGCTGGCCTGGGGCAACGCCTTCGGCTACATCTCAGGGGTGACGGGGACCACCTTCAACCTGACCGCCAGGCACGCCCACGTTACGGCCGGTGACGGCGGCAGTATCCCCATGTGGGGCTTCGCCCTCGACGGCGGCACCATGCAGTATCCGGGGCCGACCCTGATCGTCAACGAGGGAGATGCCATCACCGTCAACCTGACCAACAACCTGCCTGAGCCGGTTTCCATCGTTTTCCCCGGCCAGGCGGTGACGGCGACCGGCGGTGTACCCGACACCCTGACCATGGCGGCACCTCCAGGCGGCACGGTCAGCTACAGCTTCACGGCTGCCAACCCGGGGACGTTCACCTACTACAGCGGCAGCCACGCCGATTTTCAGGTGGAAATGGGGCTGCTCGGCGCCCTGATAGTCCGGCCGTCCGGCTTTGTCGAAACCAACCCGGCGACCTACAGCGCCTATGGTGACGCCGGCAGTGCCTACGACTACGAGTACCTCTTCCTGCTGACCGACCTTGACCCGGTTGCCCACGAGCAGTTCGAGTTCGACAAACTGCACAAGGTCGACACCACCGAGTTCACTCCGGTCTACTGGTTCATCAACGGTCGTACCGGGCCGGATACCCTTGCCCCGGCCAAGGCCGGCTGGCTGCCGACTCAACCGTATGATGCTCTGGCGCGCATGCATCCCGGGGACCGGGTGCTGATCCGCATGATCGGTGCCGGGCGCGACCTGCATCCCTTCCATACCCACGGCAACAACTACCACGTAATTGCCAAGGACGGCGTTCGCCTGGTCGACGGCGCCAGCAACGAAATCGGCTGGTCTGATTTCACCCAGACCGTAGTGCCGGGCAAGACGGTGGACGGCATTTTCACCTGGACCGGCGCCGGTATGGGCTGGGATATCTACGGCCACCAGCAGGATATTGACAATCCTCCGACCGGGGATTTCCCTGGCGCGGGAGATATCGACCACAACGGCAACGGCGTAATTGACAACGTTGCAGCCGAACCGGGCGAGGACCCGGCCGATCACGGGCTGCCTTTTCCGGTTACCATGCCGGACCAGCTTGACCTGACCTTCGGACAGTTCTACAGCGGCAGCCCCTACCTCGGGGCCATGGGCGCCCTGCCTCCGGGTGAGGGCGGCTTCAACGCCTTTGGCGGGTACTTCTTCATGTGGCACTCCCACAACGAGAAGGAGCTGACCAATAATGACATCTTCCCCGGAGGGCAGATGACCATGATGATTGTCGAACATCCGAGCGTCTTCATTCCTCATTACGAAGGCGAAACACCTTAAGGAGGCGACCATGAGATACGCGAAGACATCCTGCAGACTCTGGCTGGCCGCACTCCTTGTCGCTGCCCTGGTGGCGGTGCCGATGGCCGCCATGGCCGGAAGTTTCAACCTCTGTGCCGGTGAGGCGACAGTGACCATGCCCGACGGCCGCAGCGTGCCGGTCTATGGTTTCGCCCTCGGCGGGGCCACGGGCGGGGTCTGCGACAACGCGATCAGCGTCCCCGGACCGGAGCTGCGCGACAACGTCGGCGGGGCGCTGTCGATCACTCTGACCAATACGCTGAGTGTCCCTGTCTCCATCATGATCCCGGCGCTGACGCCGGCGGCCGCCGACGTTACACCGACCTGGGTCGATTCGTCCGGAGCGGTGCTGGCGCAGAACAGCCAGTTCCGGCCCGCCAATGATGACGCGCGAGCGCGTTCCTTCGTCAAGGAGGTTGATCCGGGAACTTCTGCAACTTTCGACTGGCCCAGCCCGCGCAACGGCACCTTCCTGTACCAGAGCGGCACCCATCCGCAGGTCCAGGTCCCCATGGGTCTGTACGGCGCACTGATCTACGAACCGACAGCGGGAACCGCCTATGCCAATATCGGCAACGACAACCGTACGGTGACCTACGACGACGATGCCGTTCTGGTTTTCAGTGAGATCGACGCCGACCTGAACGACGCGGTCGCGTCCGGCAACTACGGCCCCGGACAGGCGATGACCAGCACCATCGATTTTGAGGCGGATTACTACCTGGTCAACGGCCAGCCCTATTCCCAGGCCCGCAGTCCAATGAATGTCGCCGCCAGTGCAGGTCAGACCGTGATGCTGCGCCTCCTCAACGCCGGGCTCGACAACGTCGCCCCGACCCTGCAGGGGGTCGGCTACATGGCCCAGCAGGCGGAGGACGCCTTTGGCTACCCGTACGCCCGCAGCGAGTATTCGGTTGACCTGCCTGCCGGCAAGACCGTCGATGCCACTATCACGGTCCCGGCAGCCGGTTACGCGGCACTGTATGACCGTCGCCTCAACCTGGCCTGGAAAGGCGGCGGCAAGGACTCCGGCGGCCAGCTGGTCTATCTCGGGTTCGGCACCGAGGATGCCACCCTCAATGTCACCAAGGTGCCTGCGCCTTCAGGAAACCTCGGAGACGGGCCAGTGACCATCGCCAGCATGCCGGGTGGATTCGACTGCCCTGTGGGTCAGACGGCCTGCAGCAGTACGTACATCGACGGTACCATGGTGCGCCTGACCGCCCAGGCGGCCCCCGGATCGGCTTTCAAGGGATGGGGTGGTGCATGTTCAGGTTATGATGATTGTGTGGTTTCGCTCAGCAGCGCATCACCGACTGATGTCAGTGCCGTGTTCAAGGAATTCACCAGCGTCAAGGTCATGACCCAGAATATGACCGGCATCAAGCTGACCGCTGGAGATGCTATCGATATCCATGTCGGCGCGCCGGCCAGTGCTGCCTACTACCAGTACCGTTATTCGCTCGACAATGGCGCGACCTGGAAGCGGATCACACGCAAGATAACCGACAGCAAAACGACCTGGCTCATACCCGACCTTGCTCAAAAAAGCTTTCAGGCCAGGGTCAGAGTCGATGTTTATGACAGCAGCAAAAAAACGCTGGTCGGCAGTGACATGAATAATCAGCCGATGACCATCAAGGTGGTGAAGCTGCTGGCACCTAAGGCCGGAGACACAATTACCGGCGGAGGTTCTGTCGATATTTCCTGGGCAACTCACACGACCACCAAGGTTGGCTCGGTCAAGCTCCAGTATCGCAAACGGGTTGGTCGGCCCTGGGTTGATATCGATACGCTCACGGGGAACCCCGGGAGTTATACCTGGAGCACTATTCCGGTAATTACTGTGCCCAAAACAGACACCTCGATCAGGGTTCTGCTCTATGACACCGGCGGCAACCTGATTGACGGGGATCAGCCGGATGGTTTCCTGAATTACAATTAGCACTTCACTTCGCAGAGAAAGAGAAAAACTGGTAACATGTGGGGCAGGTTTTCCTGCCCCATTTTCTTTTTGGAGACGGTTATGGTTCTGGTCCGCTGGTCGTTTCTGCTCTGCCTGATGTGGCTGGCCGGGTGTGCCGCCGCAGGTCCTCCGCAAAGTTCCGAGTCGTCCGCTTCGGCGCCGGTTGTTCAGGATTTCCTGTCCCCGGCTGAACAGGCGCTTGGCGTGCGGGTCGAGGCCATTCGACTGGTATCGGCCGGCTACATGGTCGATTTTCGCTTTCGCGTGCTGGACAGCCAAAAGGCCCAGCCCCTTGCGGACCGCAGGATGCATCCCTACCTGGTGCACCAGAAGACCGGCGCCTACCTGGGCATTCCGGCGCCGGCCAAGATAGGCTCCCTGCGCCAGAAGCCTCGTTCCTACTACCCCGACAGGGTCTATTTCATGCTGTTCGCCAACCCCGGTGGCCTGGTGAAGCAGGGGGATCGGGTGACGGTGGTGGCGGGCGATTACCGCTTTGAGAACCTGGTGGTCGAATGAAGGGTATGACCTGGAAAACTGCAGTTCAACTCCTGCTGTTTCTGATTCTGCTGCCGGCGGGCGTCCGGGCGGCGGAAATCGGGCCTTTTCTGGCCCGGAAACTTGCCGCCGGTGACGCGACCGTGCCGGTCATTATCCGGCTGGCCAGTCAGCCTCAGGCGCAATTGCAGGCGGTAAACCGTGCTGTATTTCATGACAGGGATGCCCGCCGCAGGTTCCGCCAGCAGTTCATCGAACAGTGGCGCGACCGGCATGACCCCGACCGGGATTCCGTGCGTGCCTTTTTGCGTGACCAGGGGGGGCGACACCTGCGGCATCTCTGGCTGATCAATGCCTTCGCTGCCGAGGTGCCGGCCGGGGTTGTGAACCGCCTGGCGGCCCTGCCGGCGGTGGCGAGGGTCGAACTCGACCGCACTCTGGTGCGCCCTCCGGCGCCGGTCCCGTCGGCCATTCCTTCCCTCCTGGCGGTTCAGGCTGATCACATAGGCCTGCTGCGGGCCGACGATGTCTGGGCCCAGGGGTATGACGGTGCCGGAGTTGTCGTCGCCATTGTCGATTCCGGCGTCGATATCACCCATCCAGACCTGGCGGCCAGCTATCGGGGCGG
>RFIO01000067.1 GCA_003695205.1 Deltaproteobacteria bacterium | reverse complement strand
CGACTTCATCCGCAACTACGCCGACCGTTTCCACCACGCCAAGGAGGAGGATGTCCTCTTCGTCGCCCTGGTGAAGAACGGCATGCCGGAAAAGAACTCCCCCATCGAGGCGATGCACATGGAACACGACCAGGGACGTGCCTTTGTCCGCGGCATGGAAGAGGCGGCACAGAAGGCGCTTGCCGGCGAACCCGGCCAGATACCGCTGATCGCCGAGAACGCCAGGGGGTATGCCGAACTGCTGCGCGGCCACATCGACAAGGAGGACAACATCCTCTACCCGCTGGCCGAGCGCGTGCTGCCCGAGGAGTTACGCCCGCAGATGATCAGGGACTACGCAGATGCCGAGGCGAGAACGCCGGAGCTGGAAGAGAAATACCGGCGGCTGGTAGAGAAGTACGAGGCTCAGGCCGCGGCCTGAGCCTGGCCAAATTTGACGGTGCCTCGCCGGTTTCGCGAGGCATCCTCATGAACAGCCCGGGCCAGGGGACAGCCCCCTTCATCGAGAGGGACTGTCCCCTTTTTTATGTCCGGCTGGCTGACAAAACGGCTGCGACTGGCTAGGATACCCGGATGGTTCGCAAACGACGCTACCGTGACGCCCAAAAACGCTACCAGCTGGAGCTGCAGCGCAACGTGCTGGCGCAGCCCGGCCCCCATCCTTTCGTCCTGGTTCTCGATCGCCTCAAGGCGGGCTTCAACGTCGCCAAGATTCTGCGTTCGGCCGAATTTTTCGGCGCCAGACGTGTCTACCTGGTCGACATCGGGCCTTTCGATCCGTCCCCCGCCAAGGGTGCGCTGCGCAAGGTGCCGGTGCGCAACTGCACGTCCTTTGCCGAGGCGCACACAGAACTGGCCGCCGAAGGCTATAGCTTCTGTCTGCTTGCCCCCGATGCCTCAACCCCGCTGGTGAAGGCCCAGCTGCCCGAAAAGGTTGCCTTCGTTCTCGGACATGAAGAGTTCGGGCCGCAGCTCGATGGCCGAACCGACTGGTCCGGGCTGCTGCCTGTCGCCATTCCCCGTTTCGGCCAGACCGAAAGCCTCAATGTCGCCGTCACCGCAGGTATCGTCATGCACGAATGGTGTCGGCGCTTTGCCGGGTTTGGGGTGTCTGACGTTCCATAGCGACAGGTACGGCGGCATCGAGATCTCAGATCTTCAGGGTCTTGGCCGCATCCCAGAAGGTTTCCGACAGGGTCGGATGGGGGTGGATGGTGGCGCGCAGGTCTTCGGCGGTGGCAGCCATCTCCAGCGCCAGCGCCGCCTCGGCAATCAGCTCGCCGGCGTTT
>RFIO01000490.1 GCA_003695205.1 Deltaproteobacteria bacterium | reverse complement strand
GCAACCGCATGTGCTTCCTCGGCCAGCGGGTCGGCCGGCAGACCGGCGTCATCCAGTTCGGCCACATCGGGCACGCACTGCCGCCAGATCGGGTCGTCCCTGTGCTGGATCAACCCGGCGTAGTAGGGGGTGATGCGCATCGGATAACGGGCGATGACCGCTTCCAGCTGTGTGGCAGCCACGCCGAATCGTTCCTGCAGGTCTGCGGCGGTGGTCAGGCTGTCCGCCAGCTGCTGCTGCCAGGCTTCCATCAGGTGGCTTGCCTTTCTCGCAACACCCGGTTGCGCAGGTGGAAGCTGAAGTGCGCCAGGATCAGCAGACCGACATCGCGCAGCAGCGCCTCGCCGATGGAGGTATCGGCCTCGGGATCGAAGCAGCCGCAGCTGATATCGAGCCCCCGGTACCAGGCCGACAGCAGGGCGGCGATGAAGACAAGGGTCATCAGGCCGCACAGCAGGGCGGCAGGGCGCACCCGCCGGTTGCTCAGCAGCAGCACGCCGGCGATGATTTCGATGTAGGGCAGGGTGGCGGCCACCAGGTAATTGCCGCCATAGGGCAGGAGGCGGTAGGCGGCCACCTGTCCGGCAAAGCCGGTAACATCGAGCCCCTTGACCACGCCGGCATAGAGGAAGACGGCACCGAGCACCAGCCGGCAGCCATGATAAAGCAGGTGCAGCGGCCTCATGGCTTGTCACCCCGGACGACCGGCAGGCCGGCGTCATGCCATTCCGGGAATCCCCCTTCAAAAACCATCACCCTTTTCCAGCCGCTCTCGAGCAGCCGTTTTGCGAGGTCGAAGGAGTCGGGGCAGCCATAGCCGTTGCAGTAGACCAGCAGTGGCCGATCCGGCCCTGTTCCCGCGGCAAGTTCGCCGATCCCCGTATCAGCTTCTTCGAGCGGCAGGGAGATGGCGCCCGGCAGGTGTCCGTCGAGGTAGAGTTCGCGAATGCGGGCATCGATGATCACCGCCTGTTTGGTCCGGATCAGTTCGCGCGCCTGGTCGAGCATGACCGGTTCGGGAATGGCGGTCTCAGTGGTCGTCGTAGCTGGTGTGGCCGGGCCGGCCCCCTGGCCGGTCCAGACCCGGTAAAGCAGCCGGGCATTGCTGCTCAGGCCGATAACGACGCCGAGGGCGACGATCAGCAGCACCTCGAGCAGGATGCGCTTCAGGTCGGAATAGTCGTGCATCCCTATTCGTCCGGTGAGGGGATCGATTCAGGTTCAAGGCGCTGCAGCATCTGCCGCAGCAGGCCGATTTCCTTGCGCAGTTCGTCGATCTGTCGGCCATCGGCGGCAATGACGTCGCTCAATTCCTCGATCAGGCGCTGCTGGTGGGTAAAGCGGATTTCCAGATCGGTCAGGCGCTGTTCCAGTTCGTTCATGGCGTCGCATGCTAGCAGAACCGGGGCCCGGCAGGCAAGAAACCGGGAACCGGAGTGTCTGTCCGGTTCCCGGTCGATGGTTGAGATCAGGCGACAACCTTGACGTCAACGGCCCCTTCCCAGACGCCGTGCAGGTTGCAGCGTTCAAAGGCGCGGATGGTCAGGGTGTCGATGCCGTGCGGGATTGTGACCGGAATCTTCATCACAGGCTGGGTGGTGACCGCGCTCAAGTCGAGGCGGGCGAGAAAGACCCAGTTGGCATAGAGATCGATCCACTCGATGAAGTGACCGGGCTCATTGGGGTGGGCCAGCAGTTTGCCGACTTCGACGGTGACCTCGACCGTTTCACCGGCCCTGATCTCGGCCGGAACGGAGATGACCGGGGTGTGTTTCTTTTCCAGGTCGGTCAGGTTGGCGGGATCCTTGGCCTTGTTGACCTGGCAGAAAAGGGAGCGTTCCTGGCTCATGGGCGATGTCCTCCTTGAGTTGGTTGTATTGTCATCCGCGTTTGCAGATGAATTCCCGTCCATGAATAAACGGCTCGGCCGGCGATTGCAAGAAAAAAATATGACTAAATTGGTCTTGTTTTTGCCTGACTGATTGAGTAGGATTTTGTCGTTGTGGTTTTCGGAGCTTGCGCTTTTCCAAGTGCCGGTTATGCTTGGGGTTGTCATGAATGTGCTGAAATGTTTCATGGTGTTGCTGCTGCTTCTGCCGACGGGAACGGTGCTCGGTTCCCCAGCTGTCCCTGCTTCGCCGCCACCGGTCGGTCTGGATGAACGCCTGGGAGAGGTGGTCCCGGCGGATATCGTCGTGACCGACGAACTGGGCCGATCCCGACAGTTGGGGGAATATTTCGACAGGCCGGTGCTGCTGGCGCCGGTCTATTACCGTTGCGCCAACGTCTGTAACGCCCTGCAGGCCAACCTGGCCCAGATCCTGCCGAAACTGCCGGACGATATCCGCCGCAAGGTGCGGGTGATCTCCTTCAGTTTCAACCCGGAAGAAGGGCCGGAACTGGCGCGCAACAGCAAGAAGATATATCGGGCCGCCGTGCGCGATGGCTTTCCCATGGACCACTGGGTCTTTCTCACCGCGTCGCCCGACAGCATCCGCAGCCTGACCGAGGCCATCGGCTACCGCTTCTACCGTGATGGCAGTGAATTCGTACACCCGGTTGCGGTGGTGACCCTGGCGCCGGGCGGACGCATCGCCCGATACCTGGAAGGGACGCGCTTTCTGCCTACCGACCTGTCGCTGGCCCTGATGGAGGCCTCGGAGGGACGGCTTGGCAGTACCATCACCCGGCTGGCGAGCCTCTGCTACAGCTACGACCCCGAGCAACGGGGCTATGTCTTCAACATTCTGCGCGTGACCGGCGTGGTCGTTTTCGTCAGTGCCCTGGCCCTGTTCCTGGTACTGGCGTTCGGTGGCCGCCGCCGGCACCGGCGAACCTGAGGGGACCATGAATCAGACGGCATCCACCACCATTTCCCGCGGCTTCTGGGACGCCCCCGGCGGCCGCAAGGGCATCGGCGCCTGGATCTTTTCCACCGATCACAAGCGTATCGGCCTGCTCTATTTCTATTCGACCCTGGCATTCTTCTGCGTCGGGGTGCTGCTGGGGCTGGCGCTTCGCTTCGAGCTGTTTCAGCCCGGAGCCGATTTCTTTACCGCCCAGCAGTACAACAGCATCTTCACCCTGCATGGGGTGGTGATGATCTTTTTGTTCATCATCCCCGGCATTCCGGCGGCTTTCGGCAACCTGGTGATGCCGATCCAGATCGGTGCCGAGGATGTCGCCTTTCCGCGCCTGAACCTGCTCTCCTGGTGGCTTTACATGATCGGTGCCATCATGGCGCTGACCAGCCTGTTCACCGGAGGCGGCGCGCCCGACACCGGCTGGACCTTCTATGTCCCGTTTTCGGTGCGCACAACCACCAATGTGTCGCTGGCGACCCTGGCGGTCTTCATCATCGGTTTTTCCGGCATTCTCACCGGTCTGAACTTTCTGGTGACCATCCACCGTCTGCGGGCGCCCGGCATGACCTGGTGGCGTATCCCCCTGTTCACCTGGGCGCTGTACGCCACCGCCTGGGTGCAGGTACTCGCCACCCCGGTGCTCGGTATCACCGTCCTTCTGATCTTTGCTGAACGCGTCATCGGGTCCGGGGTGTTCGACCCGGCCCGCGGCGGTGATCCGGTCATGTACCAGCATCTGTTCTGGATCTATTCCCACCCGGCGGTCTACATCATGATCCTGCCCGGCATGGGGGTGATCACTGATATCATCCCGGTCTTCGCCCGCAAGCCGGTCTTTGGCTACAAGGCGATCGCCATTTCGTCTCTGGCCATCGCCGGGGCCGGCTCGGTCGTCTGGGCGCACCACATGGTGACAAGCGGCATGTCCGATATCGCCGTCATGATCTTTTCGCTGCTCACCTTCCTGGTGGCGATCCCTTCGGCCATCAAGGTTTTCAACTGGGTGGCAACCCTCTACAAGGGTTCCATCCAGCTCGATCCGCCGCTGTTGTTTGCCCTCAGTTTCATCGTCCTCTTTTCCATCGGCGGCCTGACCGGCCTGGTACTCGGTTCGGCCGCGACCGATGTCCATGTGCATGACACCTATTTCGTCGTCGGCCATTTCCACTTCGTCATGTTCGGCGGCACCGGCTTCGCCTTCTTTGCCGCCATGCACTACTGGCTGCCCAAGTTCTACGGCCGCATGTACAACAAGAAGGCGGCGGTCTGGGGCTGGGCCCTGATGACGTTCGGCTTCCTGGTGCTCTACATGTCGATGATGATCGTCGGTATGGAGGGGATGCCACGGCGCTACTACGACTATCTGCCCAAGTTCACCTTCTGGAACCAGATGTCGACCATCGGCTCCTGGTTTCTGGCCATCGGGCTGCTGATCGTGTTCGTCAATATCTTCCGTGGTCTGTTCAAGGGGGAACCGGTCGGGAGCAATCCCTGGGGCGGCGCAACCCTCGAATGGCAGACGCCGTCGCCGCCGCCGCTGGAAAATTTCGAGGCCGAACCGGTGGTGACCCACGGCCCCTATGAGTACAAGAAGGCGGGGATTCTATGAGCGAAACCACTCACACGGCACACGCCGAACACCCGAAGGACTACACCGGCGCCAAGCTGGGGATGTGGCTGTTCCTGTTCACCGAGGTGCTGCTTTTCGGCGGCCTGTTCATTCTCTACGCCATCTACCTGCAGCGCTATCCCGAGGGGTTCAAGCTCGGCGGGGACCAGCTCAATGTTTGGTTCGGCGGCGGCAACACCCTGGTGCTGCTGACCAGCAGCCTCACTGTCGCCATGGCCATCACCGCCCTGCAGCAGGGACGGGTCAAGGCCAGTCTGCGCCTGGTCGGAGCCACCCTCTTTTTCGCCTTGTGGTTCCTGGTCAACAAGTACTTCGAGTGGAGCGCCAAGATCCACCACGGCATCTATCCGAAAAGCGAACACCTCAAGGAGATGCCCGGCGGCGAACAGGTCTTTTTCAACCTCTACTATCTGATGACCGGGTTGCACGGCATTCACGTGCTCGTCGGCGCCGGGGTCATGACCTGGGTGATGTGGCTGATTCGCAAGGGCAAGGTCAATCCGGATGACTATGTCACCCTGGAGAATGCCGGGCTTTACTGGCACCTGGTCGACCTGATCTGGATTTTTCTCTTCCCGCTTTACTATCTCATTCTCTGAGCTTGTGCTCTTCAAGGGAGTTCGACATGAGTACTCATGAGGATAAAGGACATATTATTCCCAATTCCACCCTGGTGGCAGTCTGGCTGGCACTGCTTGTGCTGACCGTGATCACGGTGGCGGCTTCGAGGGTCGATCTGGGCGCCCTGAATATCTGGGTGGCTCTCGGGATTGCCTGCAGCAAGTCGGCGCTGGTGATCACCTTTTTCATGCACATGAAGTACGAGAACTGGCTGTTCCGCCTGTTCCTGTTGATTGCACTGGTGACATTGGCCGTTTTTATCGGTTTTACCTTTTTCGATACCCTCTACCGTCAGCCGATCTGACGGTCTGAATCCAATACGGTTCGATTTTCGATTCGAGGTGACTGACCCGTGAATCCTGCACTGCTGACCACCCAGGAAGCTGTTGATCCCGTCTTCTGGTTCATTCTCGGGATATCGGCGCTGATGCTGTTCGGCATCACCGCCGCCATGATCTGGTTCGTCTACCGCTACCGGCGCTCGCGCTGCCCCGAGCCGGAATCCCAGGTCGAGGGCAACATGATACTGGAGGTCATCTGGATCGTCGTGCCGACCATTATCGTGCTGGCCATGTTCTATTTCGGCTGGGCCGGCTACCTGGCATTGCGCAACGTTCCCGAGGATGCCATGGAGGTGACCGCCACTGCGCGCATGTGGTCCTGGGATTTCGAATATGCCAACGGCAAGCACAGCGACCGGCTCTACGTCCCGGTCGGCAAGCCGGTCAAGGTGAAGTTGCTCTCGACCGACGTGCTGCACGCCTTTTTCGTTCCAGCCTTCCGCATCAAGCGCGACACCGTACCGGGCATGGAGAACTACGTCTGGTTTGTCGCCAGGGAGCCGGGCTCCTACGACATCTTCTGCGCCGAATACTGCGGTGTCGGACATGCCGACATGACGACCACGGTCGAGGCGGTGCCGGTGAGCGAGTTCGAGGAATGGCTTTCAGGAATGGAAGCAGCGGAGCAGACGGAACAGGGACGCGAACTGCTTTCACGCTACGGCTGTCTCGGCTGTCACAGCCTAGATGGCTCCAAGTCGGTCGGACCGAGCTTCAAGGGGATCGGCGGACGCCAGGTCACCGTGCTGGAAAACGGTACTGAAAAGACCCTGGCCAGCGACGAGGCCTACCTGGAGAAGTCGATTCTCGAGCCGGGCAGCCAGGTCGTCAAGGGATACCCGCCGGTGATGCCGGCCTATGCGGATCGCATATCTGTCGAAGAGTTGAAAGCCATCATTGATTACCTGTCGCGCATCGGCAAGGAGCAGCCTGAAAAGGCGGTGCCGAAGAAAGTGTCCCGGGTTGAACAGGGGCAGGCGCTGGCGCGGCAGCTCGGCTGCCTCGGTTGCCATTCGGTCGATGGCAGCCGCAAGGTCGGTCCCAGCCTCAAGGGGATCTATGGAAGCGAGCGTTTGCTGGAAGGAGGGGCGACCGTAACAGCGAATGACGACTACCTCAGGCGCGCCCTGCGCCAGCCCGGT
This sequence comes from Deltaproteobacteria bacterium, assembly GCA_003695205.1. Classification (GTDB taxonomy): domain Bacteria; phylum Desulfobacterota; class Desulfuromonadia; order Desulfuromonadales; family Geothermobacteraceae; genus Geothermobacter. Next base: position 6,632 of record RFIO01000490.1, on the reverse strand, counting down.
GCCGAGGTTGCCAAGGGCTATCCGCCCATGATGCCTCCCTATCCGCAATTGACGGAGGAACAGGTGGAAGCGATTCTCGAGTGGCTTGAGAGCCTGAGATGAGGGGGCCCCTGCCGCATATGTTCGGTCAGTTCCGAAACCTGACGGCGGGCGAATGGTCATTGCTGGTACGGCCACGGCTGCTGCTCATGGTCTGCGCCTCGACCCTGACAGGGGCGCTGCTGGCCCGGTCCGGCGCCTGGACGGAGGTCGTGCGGGCAACCCTGGCCGTCGGGCTGCTCAGTTTCGCCGGGACCCTGGTCAACCAGGTGCAGGAGCGTCGTATCGATGCCCTCATGACCCGAACCTGCCATCGTCCGCTGGCCACCGGACGCCTGTCGGTCGAGGCGGCGCTTGTTCTGGCGATGATGCTGCTTGCAACCGGGGCAGGTCTACTTTTCAATCGCCCCGTCGCGCTGTTGCTCGGGCTGGCCGCTGTTGCCCTGTATAACCTTGTCTACACACCGTTGAAAAGCCGCACGCCCCTGGCCCTGTTTCCGGGCGCCGTCAGCGGCGCCCTGCCGCCGCTGGTCGGCTGGGCCACCTGCGGCAGGTCGCTGCTTGATGGCGGCGTACTGTTGTTCGGGTTGCTGCTGGCTATCTGGCAGGTGCCCCATTTTTTGCTGCTGATGCTCAAATATCGGGATGACTACCGGCAGGCCGGTCTGCCGGTGCTGGCCGACCGGCTGGGTCGAAACAGGCTCAACCTGGTTGTCGCCTGCTGGGTCCTGGCGGTCGGCAGTGTGCTTGTCGCTCACGGCGTCGGGCCCGGTCTCGGTCTGCCGGCCCGTCTGGCCATGCCGGCCATCGGCAGCTGGCTGGTCCTCTGCCTGGCGCGGCAGATGAGGCGCGGCGAGCTGCGTCCCCTGTTTGTCCGGGTCAACATGGTCATGGGCCTGGTTATTGCCGTCCTGGCGGCCGACCGCTTCTGGGGCTGAAGGCACCAGCCTCGGTATTTTCGCCAGCCCCTGCTGGGCCATTTGGCGCATCCAGCGCTCTGCGTCCGTTCGCAGCGGCTGCGCAGTCCCTGTCATCATGCCCTTTTCCACAGCCCATTCGCATCTGCCGCTTTTGGCTCGTTTACTGCACAGCGATCCTTGCGGGGGATTTTGTTTTATGGGCGAAGAAACGAATCTGCAGGATTATCTCAAGGGCGCCCTCGCCGGGACGCTTATCGGTCGTGGCAGCAAGGCGCTTGACCAGGCCGATCCCTTTGTCGCCAGCAAGGGTGCGCCGGTGCTTGAGCTGAGCGTACCGATGCATATCGGCGTTGACCAGCGGGTCGACCTGTGCGTGCGCCTGCGCAATCTCGGCGGTCGCAAGGCGAGGGGTTCGCTTGTCCTGCGCGGCGAGGACGTGCGCACCGGTACCCTGTACGAATTCGAAGCTCCTCTCGGTGCCGAAAACGACGAATCGGGCCGCCTGTATGTCTTCAGCTGGAAGGCGCCAGCTTCAGCCACCCGCATCGAATGGTCGGCCACCGTTCAGGTGGAAGGGCGCATGGGCATCAGTATTCCGACCTGCTCGGCCGCGACCATCGTCACCTCCGCCCCCCCCTCCGACAAGGCCTGAACCCAGGCCAGACTAAGCTGCGCGGACACTGTGCCCCCCCCTGTCCGTGGTGCTGGTTTTCCTGTGCCTGTCATGCTAGAAATGTGGCAATTGTCAACCGTCCCCGAAAACCTGGAGGTGGGTATGCGCTATTTCGCCCTGACCATCATCGGCCGGGACCGTCCCGGTATCGTGTCCCGTGTTACCGAGATTCTCTACCACATGGGCTGCAACATCGCCGATTCGAGTTGCAGCATCCTCGGCGGTCAGTTCGCCATGCAGCTGATTATCGCCCATCCCGAACTGGTCGACGGTGATCAGGTGCAGGCGAATTTCGCGCCGCTCGAACAGGACAACCTGTCCGTCTTCGTTCGCACGCTCAAACCGGGCGGGGAGAGGCGGCCCGAACTGAGCGGCGATCTCTGCCTGATTTCGGTTTACGGTTCCGACAAGCCTGGAATCGTCTACCGGGTGGCAAAGGAACTGGGGGAGCGCAACATCAACATCACCGATCTGAACACCAAGCTGATCGGCAGCGAGCAGCGGCCGGTCTATGTCATGATGCTGGAGGCGACCCTGCCGGAGGGAATTGACGTCGACAGCCTCGAGGCAATTCTCGAACCGGTGCGCCTTGAACTCGGAGTGGATATTTCGGTGCGCAGCATCAACCCCGTGGAGCTGTAGGCGTGGCGGTACGTGAAGTTCTGGTCTACCCTGATCCGCGCCTGAAGCAGGTCTGTCGCGCGGTCGGGGAGTTTGATGACGAGGTGACGCAGCTGATCACCGACCTGCTCGACACCATGTATGCCGCCGGCCACTCGGTTGGAGTGGCCGCGCCCCAGATCGGTTCCGATTTGCGTGTCGTTGTGGTTGATGTGTCCCACAGCAAGCTGGGACGGGACGACAACCACGGCTGCCTGGTGATGGTCAACCCAGAGATTCTCGAGAGAGAGGGGGCGAAGGTCATGCGCGAAGGGTGCATGAGTGTGCCCGACTACACCGGTAACGTGACGCGCGCCGAGAAGATCCTGGTCCAGTTCATCGACGCGGACGGGATCGAAAGGGTTGTTCGGGCACGCGGCTTCGAGGCGGTGGCGATCCAGCATGAACTCGACCATCTGGATGGCCTGCTTTTTCTCGACCGGGTTTCCAGTCTCAAGACCGATGTTTTCAGGCGCAAGCGGCGCTGATCAACGCGGTACCCGGAATTCCCCTTCGATACCGTTACGGCTGAATAGTATCTGCCACAGCTGGTTCGAACGTGCCCTGAAGGCCCCGGCGCACGAGAGAAGATAGTAGCGCCACATGCGCCGGAATCGTTCGTCGTAGCCTTCCAGGCGGTCCCACGCCGATTCGATATTGGCATGCCAGGCCATCAGGGTCCGATCATAGTCGGGGCCGAAATTGTGCCAGTCTTCCAGGATCAGCAGGCCCTCGGTCGCTTCGGCGATCTGGCGGGCCGACGGCAGCATGCCGTTCGGAAAGATGTAGCGCTCAATCCAGGGATCGGTTTTGATCGTGGTTTCGTTGCCGGCGATGGTGTGCAGCAGGAACAGGCCATCCTCGGCCAGAAGGTCACGTACCTTGCGGAAGTAGGTCCGGTAGTTCTTGTAGCCGACGTGTTCGAACATGCCGATGGAGACGATGCGGTCGAAACAGCCGCCGACCTCCCGGTAGTCGCAGACGCGGATGTCGACCGGAAGTCCGTCGCAGATCTGCCTCGCCAGTTCGGCCTGGGCCGTCGACACCGTCACCCCCACAACCTCGACACCGTAGCGCTCTGCCATGTAGCGCGCGGTTCCCCCCCAGCCGCAGCCGATGTCGAGCACCTTCATCCCTTGGACCAGCTGCAGTTTGCGGCAGCACAAATCCAGTTTATTCTCCTGGGCCTGTTCCAGAGTTTCCGCACCGTGCCAGTAGGCGCAGGAGTAGATCATGCGCGAGTCGAGCATGCACTGGTAGAGGTCGTTACCGATGTTATAGTGGCGTTCGCCGACCTCAAAGGCCCGGCGGCGGGACTGGCAGTTGAGCAGACGGGCCTTGACGGCATCCAGAACGGCGGCAGGGGATGTGACTTTTTCATCGAGGCGCGCCCGCAGCAGACGACAGATCAGCTGGTCGACAGCGACGCAATCCCACCAGCCGTCCATGTAGGCTTCCCCGAAGCCCAGGGAGCCCTGGGCCAGTACCCGACGGTAGAAGTGAGGGTTGTGAACCTGGATGTCCCAGTCGCGATCGCCGTCGATACGCACGTCGGCAAGATTGAGCAGATCCTCCAGGCGTCGGCGGAAACTGTCTTCAGCCATGGTCATCCCTCCCAGAATGAAATCCCGGGCAGGAACCGACAGTACAGGCGTCAGAACAGGAGGCGTGGTTCCTGCTAGCGGGTCTGCAGCCAGTCGATGACGCGCGCGGCCGCCTTGCCGGAGGCATCGACGCAGTCGTTAAGGCCGACTCCGAAAAAGGCGTTGCCGCTGACAAAGAGTCCCGGCAGCCTGTCAAGCCGCCGGTTGAGTTCCACGACCCGGTCCCGGTGCCCGGGCAGGTACATCGGGATGGCTCGCTGGTGGCGAAAAACCCTGATAAAGTCGGGTTCGTCCGCGATGCCCATGATCTGCTTCAGGTCGGCGCGCACCGCCTGGACAACCTCCTGTTCGGACAGGTCGATCGCCTGCGGGTAGGTCGCTCCGCCCATCATGGAGCGCAGCAGCACCATCCCTTCCGGCGCCCTGTGGCTGAAAATGCTCGAATCCCACAGGGTCCCGAGGATGCTGCGCCCCTCGGAGCGGGGAATCAGGTAGCCGAAACCGTTCAGGTCCAGGGGGATCTTATCGCGCTGGTAGCCGAAGCAGACCACGTTCATGGGCGAGTAGGGGATCTGTTCCAGCAGATCGTCGAAACCGGTGTCGATATCACGGGTCATCTGTCGCAGCGCCCATGAAGGCGCGCAACTCAGGACGACCTCGCTTTCGAGGACGTTGCCGTCGGCAAGTTTCAGCTGCCAGCAGTCGGCCAGCCTGCGAACGGCGGTCACCTCGGTTCCGAGACGGATCTGCCCTTTCAGTGTCTGACCCAGCTGGTCGGTCAGATCCTGGATGCCGCCTGCAAAGGAGGTGAGAATGCCTCCGGGCCCGGCAGCACTGGCGACCTGCTTGCCCGCCTTGCGTTCCCGGCGTTTCTTTCTCGCCAGTTTGATCATGGCCTTGAGCAGGCCGCCGAAGTCCTGTTCCAGTTCGGCAATGCGGGGGAAACAGGCTGTCAGACTCATGCGTTCGGGGTCGCCGGCGAAAATGCCGGAGACCATCGGCGCGATCAGCTTGTCAAGGGCCTCGCGACCGAGGCGGCGCCGGGCGAAATCGGCCAGGGTTTCGTCACTGCCGTCGCGACGGGGGGGTACGAAAAACTCGCCGGCCAGGCGCAGCTTGCCGGGCCAGCTGATCAGATGCGATTTCAAAAAGGCCGGGCCCGATTCCGGCAGGCGGTGCAGTTGCCCGCCGCTGTAGATAAAGCGTTTGCGGGCATTGTCGTTCGAGCGCAGCAGCCTGTTGGTCAGATCAATCCGGCCGCACAGGTCCAGGGTCATCGGTTTGTTGTCGAGAAAGCCGTTGGGGCCCCACTCGCACAGAAAACCGTCCTCCCTGATGCTCCAGATCTTGCCGCCGAGGCGTGCCTCTTTTTCCAGCAGGGTGACAGCGACATCGAGGCCTGCCAGTTCGCCCTGGCGCTCGATCTCAAAAGCGGCGGCCAGGCCGGAGATGCCTCCGCCGATGATGGTGATGGTGGTCATGTAGAAATCCCGGTTCAGTGTGAAGATGAGCCAATCTTATCCCGTGGGACCGGCTCAGGCAAGGTTCTTGGCCATTTGCGCCAGGCGGTCGAAGAAGGCAGGATCGGTACGCCGCATCTCCTCGACACTGGCTTTCAGGCCATCTTCCAGGGTCGGATAGAGCAGTGGGGCGCCGAGCAGTTCGAGCATGCGGCTGTTCTTCATTCGCCGCGACTCGCGGAAATAGCTGAGCATGAGCGGGTTCATGACCTTGTCCGCTTCCGCGCTGGTGACCTGGGCCGGCCGCTCAAGCCCGAAGGCGTCGGCCACGGCGTTGAAATAGTGCGTCATGGTGCTTTCCTGGCCGTCACAGACGTTGTAGACCTCGCCCGCTGCGCCCCTCTCCAGCGCAGCAAGGCAGACGCGGGCCAGATCGTCGGCGTGAATGCGGTTGGTAAAGGACGCTTCCTCTTCACGCAGCAACGGGTGTTTTTCCAGAATCCGGTGCAGGGCGAAACGGAAGGGGCCGTAAATGCCGGTGACCCTGAGAATGACGACCGGAATATTGTTCCGTTCACCGAAGGTTCTCAGGTTGTTTTCAGCGTCGAGGCGCCTTCTGGCACGCGAAGTCTGGGGGTTGACCGGTGTCTGTTCATCGATAATCCGGCCGCCGCAGTCGCCATAGACACCGCTGGTACTCAGGTAGACGATCCGGACCGGCAGCCGCTCCGGCCTGATCGCCCGGCAGAAGTTGGCTGCCTTGGGGTCGGTCAGACCGCCGCCCGGTGGCGGGGCGGCATAGAGCACATGGGCACCATCGGTCGGCAGGTCCACAAGGCTGTCGGCGTCCATCAGATCAGCCGTCAGGGGGGTGATCCCCGCCGCCTCGGCCGCCTGCGCGCTGGCTTCGCTGCGGACCAGGCCGGCAACCTCAACGCCCTGGTCCGCCAGCAGTCGCCCGACGCGTCGGCCGATGTCGCCGCAGCCGATGATCAGAAGTCTTTTCATGTCAATGCCTCCCGGTGTTTGCGCTGGGTTGTTTATAGCCCCGGGCAAGCCTGAAGACAACCTCAGAACGGAGGACTGCACATCAGCACAGTTCAGAATCGGGCAATTGGGACCAAAAGTTTACGAATGGGCACGTGGTCGGCCGCGGGGGGAAGGGGTAATCTGCAATCACAAGTCGGGGATGTTGTGGCAGGCGTTCCCGGCGCGAGTGCAAAACTCGTTTCCTTACCCACCTTAAGCAACACCAGCGTCACAACCCTTCTGTTGG
>RFIO01000489.1 GCA_003695205.1 Deltaproteobacteria bacterium | reverse complement strand
GGGAGAATGCCAGCTGCAGGACATGACCATCGCCGGCGGCCACGGCATCCGGCGCTACCGGGGCACCAAGCGAACCTGGCACAACCAGGACCTCGGCCCGTTCATCGAACAGGAGATGAACCGCTGCATCCAATGCTACCGCTGCGTGCGCACCTACCAGGACTATTTCGGCGGCACCGACTTCGGTGTCATGGGCTCGCGCAACCGGCTCTTCTTCGGCCGCTTCAAGGACGGCCCGCTCGAATCCCCCTTTGCCGGCAACCTGGCCGACGTCTGCCCCACCGGGGTGTTTACCGACAAGACCTACAGGTTCAAAAGCCGCATCTGGGATCTTCAGGAAGCCCCTTCCGTCTGTCCGCACTGCAGCCTCGGCTGCCGGGTGATTCCGGGCGGCCGCTACCGCGAGCTGCAGCGGGTGCGTTCGGGCGTCAACCGCCAGACCAATGGCTTTTTCATCTGCGACCGCGGCCGCTTCGGCTACGGCCACGTCAACCTTAAGGACCGCCCGCGCGCACCGAAACTGCAGGGGGCGACAACCTCCTGGAGCGAGGCCCTGGCCATGGCCCGCAGCCGTCTGCTCGACATCGCCCAGAAATACGGTGGCGATGCCATCGCCCTGCTCGGCTCACCGCGCTCGTCGCTGGAAACCCTGGCCAAGCTGCGCGAACTGGGCCTCAGTCTGGGCGGATCTCCGCTGTGTACCGAGGCCATGCCCGAACGGGACCGGGCCGCCCGCGCCCTGAGCGCCATCGGCACAGAACGGCTGGTCAGCCAGGCGCAGCTGGCCAAATCAGACCGCATCCTGGTTATCGGCTGCGACCCGGTCAACGAAGCGCCCATGCTGGCAGCGGCCCTGCGACAGGCCGAGCGCAACGGAGCCCGCATAACCATCATCGACCCGCGACCGGTCTGGCTCCCCTGCTCCTTCGAAAAAATCACGGTCGGCCCGGACGAGCTGTGTGAAAAACTGAATCAGCTGCTGGCCGACGAGGAAAGCAGCATGACCGCCCTGCGCGCCGATCTTGTGCAGGCGCAGAAACCGGTGCTGGTCGGCGGGACTGACCTGCTTGGCGAAGCGGGCATCCGGTTGATCGGCCTGCTTACCGGCGAGCTCGACTGTGGTCTCTTTGTCCCCCTGGCTCAGGTCAACAGCTTTGGTGCCGCCCTGATAGCCGGCGACGGCCCAGACGCCGACCAGCTCTGCCAGATGATGCTGTCGGGGCAGGTGCGTGCGCTGGTCTGCGTCGAAACCGACCCGCTGCGTGACGGCCCGGACAAGATGGCCCGGGCCCTTGGGCGGCTTGAATGCCTGGTGGTGCTCGACGGCCTGCCAAACCAGGCAGCCCGTCAGGCCGACGTCTTTCTGCCGACCACCGCGCCTTATGAGAGCGCCGGCGTCATGGTCAACTGCGAAGGGCGCATGCAGGCCTTC
>RFIO01000488.1 GCA_003695205.1 Deltaproteobacteria bacterium | reverse complement strand
TTGCACCGGCCCAATGGAGCTTATCGACTGCCCGGCCAGCAACAGGTAGTCCTGCGCGGCGCGGCCATATTCGAAGGAGGAAGACGGACAGAGGTCAATCTCTCCCGCCGCCAGCATGGCGTTGAGCTGCGCCGGCACACCACAAACGATCTCCCCGTCAAACCCCTGTCGGCGCAGGTCGGCAAAGAAGGGCACGCAGTTGAGGTAGCTGATATGGCCGACGCGCAGGTTCACGACTCCTCCACAATCCCCTGAAGGTTCCAGGCATCGTTGCCGTAGTTTTCCGTCAGCAGAGTCTCGGCGCGCCGTTTCTCCTGGCCGGTCGGTTCGTCCTCGGTAAAAACGACGTCGAACCGCTGGGCGCAGGCCTCCACCAGCATCTTTTCGACCGTCTCGATGGCGACCGGCTGCTCCAGCCAGCGGTTGATCCAGCCGACCTGTCCGGCCAGCAACCTGGCACCCTGGGCCGGCGTCAGGCGTCGTTCGGTATCGAGGGCATCGTAGAGGGCTTCGAGGTCGAGATCGACGGGCAGGCTGCCATGCTGCAGAAAGGCGCCGGGGATGCGTTTCTGGGCGCAGCCTGCCAGTTTGCAGCCGCGGTACAGCAGTTCGTACTGCCCCGGCGCGGTAAAACAGGCGCTGCGGCCGGCGGCGTCATCATGGACTCCGGAGTGGCGCTGATCGGCCAGGATGACGTCCAGTCCCAGGCCCCGGTAGACATCGGCCAGCGCCTCGGCGATGAGCCGGTAGCTGGCCAGTACCGAATGAGGAAAGAGTCCGTCACCTGTCGGGGCAATCACCGCGTAGGTCACTTCGCGGTCGTGCAGAACCGCCCTCCCCCCGGTGCAGCGGCGCACAACCTCGAAGCCACGTCGCCGGCAGGCTTCCAGGTTGACCACCTGTTCGCCACGCTGGGCGTAACCGAGAGTCACGGTCGCCGGCTGCCAGCGATACAGGCGCAGGACGGGACCTGAAGCCCCCCTGGCAACCGCCTCCAGCAGGGCCTGGTCCAGGGCCATGTTCCAGGCTCCGGAACCGAACCCCGACCGGATCAGGCGCCAGTTTCGTCTTTCGCGATCAGTTCCCATAGCAACGGCAACGGGCCGGAAAGTGCCCTTCCCGGCCCGCCGGATTCAGCGTCGTGAAAATGGAAAGGGATCAGAACTTGACCCTCTCCAGGTAACCGGTGTCGATATCGGTCCCCTTGATGAAGACTTCGTCGTTCATCACCTTCTGGTGGAAGGCGATGGTGGTCTTGATCCCCTCGATGATGTACTCGTCGAGGGCGCAGGCCATCTTCTTGACCGCTTCTTCACGGGTCTCGGCATGGACGATCAGCTTGGCGATCATCGAGTCGTAGTGCGGCAGCACGGTGTACTGGTCGTAAACGGCGCTGTCGATGCGCACACCCAGGCCACCAGGGGTGTGATAGCCGTTGATCTTGCCGGGGAAGGGAGTGAATTTTTCCGGGTCTTCGGCGTTGATGCGGCACTCGATGGCGTGCCCGTTCAGCTTGATGTCCTTCTGGGCAAAGCGCAGTTTTTCCCCGGCGGCGATGCGGATCTGTTCCTTGATGATGTCGACGCCCGTGACCATTTCGGTGACAGGATGTTCCACCTGCACCCTGGTGTTCATCTCCATGAAGTAGAAATCGAGGTTCTTGTCGAGCAGAAATTCCACCGTGCCGACACTGTGGTAGCCGACGCGCCTGGCGGCGGCAACGGCGCATTCACCCATCTTCTTGCGTACCGCCGGCGTCAGCACCGGGCAGGGGGATTCCTCGATCAGCTTCTGGTGCCGGCGCTGGATCGAGCAGTCGCGCTCACCAAGGTGAATGACATTGCCGTGCTTGTCGGCCATGACCTGGATTTCAACGTGGCGCGGCGCCTCGCAGAATTTTTCGATGTAGACGTCCGGGTTGCCGAAACCGGCCTCGGCCTCGGTGCGCGCGGCGGCAAAGGCGTTGGGCAGATGCGCCGGCGTGTGCACGACCTTCATGCCCCGGCCGCCGCCGCCCGCGGTCGCCTTGATGATGACCGGGTAGCCGATCTCGCCGGCGATCTTAAGGGCCGTTTCGGTATCGGGCACGTTGTCCTTGGTCCCCGGCAGGATGGGCACACCGGCCTCGGTCACCGTCTGGCGCGCCCGGATCTTGTCCCCCATCAGCCGGATACTCTCGGGGTCGGGACCGATGAAGGTGATTCCGCACTGCTGGCAGATCTCGGCGAATTCGGCGTTTTCGGCCAAAAAACCGTAGCCGGGATGG
>RFIO01000487.1 GCA_003695205.1 Deltaproteobacteria bacterium | reverse complement strand
GTGAATCATCAGCAAAATGCCGGTGAGAAACTGCAGCCCGAACAGGACCAGCAGTACGGTGCCAAGAGCATACCAGGCGTTGATGTTGCGCGGCACCAGGTAGCCGGTGGTGTTCTGCTCCCAGAGGTCGCGCACCCCGAGGCGAACGTCGAGCCAGTCGATGGCCTTGCGGATCATGTCTGCCTCCTAGCCGATGACGATCTCGTCACCCTCGAGGGCGACCTTGAAGCTTTCCAGGGGCTTGGGCGGCGGCCCGCCGAGCACCTCGCCGGTATTGGAGAAACGCCCGCCATGGCAGGGGCAGAGGAATTCCCCCTTGTCCTTCTGCCATTTCACAATGCAGCCCAGGTGGGTACAGACGGCGCTCAGGGCGACAAAGTCGCCCGCTTTCGGCTGCAAAAGAACCGCCGGCCGCCCCCTGAACTCAAGCAGGAAGGCACCGCCGACCGGCACCTTGTCGCGGGTGACACGGGCCTGGGAATCGGCCCCTCCTCCCGAACGGGGAGAGAGATAGCGCAGCACCGGCCAGGCGAACATGGCCCCGAGCGCGGCGCCGAGACCGCCCAGCATCAGGCCAAGAAAGCCGCGCCTGCGCACAGGCGTAAGCTCATTCTGCTCCATGGGATGGCTCCTTGCTTACTGATTCATCAACTGTTTTTCAGGATGGTCGGTTGGCGGCAGTGCCGCCCAATGCAAAACGTGAAAATTATAGCCGATTCACTCGAGGAAGCAAGAAAAAGAGACTAAAACGGTCCTTAAAAAGACAGGATCGACATGAGGAGTGGCGCGGGTTTCCGACTTCTGTCTCCTGTCTTCTGTCTTCTGTCTCCTTATTGTTTGACCCGCACCTGCACCGGTACGCGGATTTCGGGCAGACGTTTGCTGCCGGTGGTGACCAGCAGGTAGCCGCTGACCAGTTCCTTGCCTTCAGGGGCGCGGGCGACAACATCAATGTTCAGGCTCTCCCCCGGAGCTAGATCGACTGGCTGGAAGGGGCTGGTCAGTTCCTTCGCCGTCATGCGCACCGGACCGATGCGCACGGGCTCAGTCCCCTTGTTGGTCAGGCCGAGACGAACGGTCGATTCCTGCCCGGGGGCCAACGGACCGATAATGAGCGAACGGTTGCTGGCAACAATCTCCTGCTGGACCTTGCCCCGCAGGTGAAACTGCACCAGTTTGCGGGTCGGATCATTGCTGTAAAGGTAGATGGTCTTGACAATACCGCCGTGAAAGCGGGTCGAGTCGAAGGTGGCCCGCACCTCGCCGGTCCCGCCCGGCGGAATCTCCCG